>PHCL01000011.1 GCA_002842195.1 Betaproteobacteria bacterium HGW-Betaproteobacteria-20
CCCACTGTTCTGGGCTTTTACTTTTTATTGGCAATGGGCCCTAACGGTCCAATTGGCGGCCTGATGCAGCAATTGGGCTGGCAAGCCTTACCATTTACCTTTGCCGGTCTGGTGGTGGCATCGGTATTTTATTCTTTGCCTTTTATGGTGCAGCCACTGCAAAATGCATTTGAAGCAATAGATAAAAACCTGCTTGATGCGGCGGCCAATTTAGGCGCTTCTGTGATGCACCGGTTTGTGACGATTGCCGTACCTTTATCACGCGCAGGATTTTTAACGGCCATCATCCTCACCTTTGTACATACCATTGGCGAATTTGGCGTGGTATTGATGATAGGCGGCAATATCCCGGGAGTAACACGCGTGGCTTCCGTACAAATCTATGACCACGTAGAAGCCCTGGAATATATGCAGGCTCATGCGCTGTCGGCACTGATGCTGGTGTTTTCTTTTGTGGTGTTACTGCTTATTTATACCCTGCAGCCTGCGCATAAAAGCCTCCGTTAGCTACGTCACCCGTTACACATAAAACTATTCATGGAATTACGTTTTCATCATCAGCGGCAATCCTTCACTCTGGATATAGATGCAACCTTGCCAGACTTTGGTGCGGTGGGCGTTTACGGCGCATCGGGCGCAGGTAAAAGCACTTTACTGGCGATGATGGCAGGTTTTATTCAGCCTGACACAGGCCGTTTTACCATCGCCGGGGAATGTTTATTTGATAGTGCGCAGGGCATTAACGTGCCTGTTCACCAGCGGCGCATTGGTATGGTGTTTCAGGATAGCCGTTTATTTCCGCATTTAACGGTGCGCGATAATTTACATTATGGTTTTAATCTGTTAGCGACAAAAGCCAGACGTTTTGACTTGCCTAAAATTGTAGAATTATTAGAAATTGGTCAGTTACTCACACAAAAGCCGCATCAACTCTCGGGCGGTGAAAAGCAGCGCGTTGCCTTGGGCCGCGCTTTATTGGCCTCGCCGCGATTATTATTGTTAGACGAACCGCTGGCTTCGCTGGATGTGCGTCTGAAGCGTCAAATTCTGCCATTTTTACGCCGCATTAAAGACGAAACGCATACGCCCATGATTTACGTGAGCCATGCAATTGATGAAATTTTATATTTAACCTCACAAATTGCCATGCTGGATAATGGCAAAATGCTAGCCAGCGGCCCATTTAATCAGGTGATTCACGATGAGAGCATACTGGCATTAGCGCAGACACTGGGCCTGGAAAATGTGCTGCACACAGAAGTTTTAGCGCATTATCCTGAGCATGGTTATACAAGCACTAAAATTGGCACACAACAACTTAACATTCCACTAATAGAGGCCAATATTGGCAGCACAACAACGGTTAATATCGCCGCTGCCCATATCGCCATCGCAACGCAAAAAATTACGCATGTTTCAATACAAAACCAGATTGCAGGCACTGTTACAGCTATTCAGCAGGCCGGCACAAGTGCTGTTGTCAGCATAAGCTTGACAACTGACGACGCTGAAATTACGCCAAAAACCCAAAATCAACTCATCGCCGAAGTCACCCTGAAATCTGTGCACGATATGCAAATTAAACTGGGCTGCCAAATATTCTTCCTGATTAAAACGCAAAGTATTCGCGCTATGTCTACGGACAGATAAAATGGTTAAACGCAGGAGTATTTTCTGCAATAATTAAGCATTATTAAGCAGGGATTCATTACTGCATGCCTGTGAGCCGCTCTGCACAAGGCTCTCAGGGCAGTGTTTTTCTCTCGTGCGTTTTCCAGGGAGTTTTATCGGGTTTACTACATGCAATTTTAAAGCAACGTTTTGACTTTAAAGTTTGAAATTGCTGGTCATTGCACATCTATTACACGGGCATAACACGGACATAATTAACATAACTAAATGCCAACCCTTCTGCAGTGGTGTGCGTTTCACGTGCTGTTTCCTGCCAATGTGTTAAATCAATCGCTGGTAAAAATGCATCACCATCAAACGCAGCATGCACCTCAGTCATATAAAGCTTGGTCGCCAACTTCAAACCATGCTGATACAGCTCCGCACCGCCGATTAAAAATGGTTCGGCATCATCTCTACACAGCGCAATAGCTGCTTCCAGCGAATTGGTAACCAGCGCGCCTGCAACCTGGTAATCTGGATTACGCGTCACAATCACCGTGGTGCGGTTCGGCAACAATCGCCCTAACGACTCATAAGTTTTGCGTCCCATAATAATGTGGTGCCCAGTCGTCAGTGCACGAAAGCGCTTGAGGTCTTCTGGAAGATGCCACGGCAAGCTGTTATTCACGCCGATGACGCCATTTTTTGAACTTGCGACAATAATAGATAGTGGGTTCATAGGCGCATTATACTGGATGTTTATATCAAATTTCTTTAAACTGCGTCCATGCGTTTTCGTTACCCAAGTTCATTTTTAACACTGTTACTGATAGGTTTTTCTTTTGCCATTGTGCCCTTGCTGTGGGCATTTGCTAATGCCAACATTGCTTTTGACAAGCTCGCAGTGCAAAGTCAAATAACTATCTCTAAATCAGTAGAAGCTACCCGCGCCGGCCGTGTGATGCAAGAACAACTGCACCTGATGGAGCGTAGCAGCAAGCAGTATTTTGTGTTGCAGGACGAAGTGCTTTTTGGCAATTACAGCAAGGCGAATATTAAATTTAATGAAGCATTGGCTCAGCTCAGGCAATTGGCTACGCGGCCTTCCCAGCAGAAAAATATTAACCTGGTCAGTGAGCAAACGGCACAATTAAATGCATCAATACGCAATGCTAAACAAACAAAAATCGAAGAGGCTAAAGTTAATGAATTAAATTTCCTTGATAATTTCGGCCTGCTTACCCAGCTAGTTGAAGTAATCATCAAAGAAAATAATGCGGCTATTGATGCAGCCTCAAGCCAGCTGGCACTTAACGCGCAAATCACACAAAGAAAATTATTCTTACAAAGTTTGGTGTTAATTCCGCTTACCTTATTAGTGGCAGGTTGCATCGCTTACCTGCTTGCCCGCCCTATCCGCCGCATGGACGCTGCGATTAAGCATCTTGGTACAGAGCAATATGATGAACCGATTGTGATTGATGGCCCTGGCGATTTACGCATATTAGGCCAGCGACTTGACTGGCTGCGCACTGAACTTAAAGACCTAAAACAGCAAAAGCAACAGTTCTTGCGCCATGTTTCACACGAACTAAAAACGCCGCTTACCGCCATTAGAGAGGCAACCGAGCTGCTGCATGATGGTATTGGTGGCGCACTTTCTGCGCAACAGTCAGAAATCATCAGCATACTTCGCGACAACAGTATCCGCTTGCAAAAAATGATTGAAAACTTGCTCAATTACACACGCATTGAATCCGCTGAGCAAAAATTGAATCTGAGCCGTTTGCAGTTAAATGACGTGATTAACAAAGTAATTCAGGCACACGCCCTCAGCCTTCGCAATAAGCAATTAACAATAAAAACCAACTACAATGTAGACCAAGTGATTGCAGATGAAGGGAAATTAACCATCATTCTGGATAATCTTATTTCTAATGCGGTGAAATATACGCCCAATTCAGGCATAGTCACCATTATTACCCAGCAGGAAAAAGACTGGTGGCGCATTGAGGTGCTGGACAATGGTCCAGGCTTGGCAAAAAATGATCAGGATCGGTTATTTGACCCGTTTTATCGCAGTGATACCCTACATAAAAGCCTGATTACAGGCAGTGGTTTAGGCTTAACCATCGCCAAAGACCTTGTTGAAATGCACGGTGGCAGCATTAAACTTGCTGATTCAAATCAAGGCGCGCACTTTATCGTGCGCATGCCACAACTGGAGTTTAAATGAGTATTAAAAATGCTATACCCTTGATTTTTTGTGCGATGGCGCTAATCGCTTGCGCAGGAAAAAGTGTAAATGACAATCCCTTAAGAACCCATAACGCCGTTATATCTGTTTCTGCTAAGCAGGAGAGCATTATAAAACTGCTGGCATTTAGCGATAACTTTTCCAACCTCACATTGGAGGCACAAAAGAAAGTTTTTGCAGAAACCAATCAAGCACTCACCGAAAATAAAAATGATTTAACCCAACGCATCCAGTTGGCGATTATGTTATCCATCCCAAGCAGTCGCCTGCGCGACTTGGGGAAAGCACAAAATTTGTTGCAGGAATTATTGCAGGAAAATACGCTAACAGCGCCAGAATCTGCGCTAATCAGCCTTTTATACGAGTACACAGTAGATAATATTAAACAGTCACAAAAAAATAAAGACGATGCAGCAAAGCTTGAGTTGATTCAACAGAAATATGAAAATCTACAGCAAAAAAATACCGCGCTGGAACAAAAATTAAACGACTTAAAAGACATCGAAAAAACCATGAATGAACGAGATACCAAATCAACAGGCAAGCAAGGCAGCAAACCTTAACGCTATGCATATGCCCAATATACTCGTTGTTGATGATGACAAAGACATACTCAAACTTATCTGCATGCGTTTAAATGCGGCAGGATACAGCACAACGACTGCCAATGATGGCGCAGAGGCAATGTCTGCCATCGCACTACAACGACCAGACCTTGTCATTAGTGATTTACGCATGCCAGGGATGGATGGCATGGCCTTGCTTGACGCTATACAGCAAGCCCACCCAACCCTGCCTGT
Source organism: Betaproteobacteria bacterium HGW-Betaproteobacteria-20 (assembly GCA_002842195.1). Classification (GTDB taxonomy): domain Bacteria; phylum Pseudomonadota; class Gammaproteobacteria; order Burkholderiales; family Methylophilaceae; genus Methylotenera. The sequence continues at coordinate 4,672 of PHCL01000011.1, forward strand.
CATGCTGCTGACAGCACACGGCTCTATTCCGGATGCAGTGCGAGCCACTCAAAGCGGCGCCTTCAGCTTTTTAACCAAGCCGTTTGATAGCCAGCAACTGCTACAACAAGTAGCTTCTGCCTTACGTTTAAATGGCGTGCAGTTGAGGGCTGATTCCACTAGTGATATTGCCTCGCCTGATGATAGCTGGCGTGCCGAAATTATTACCCGCAGCCCTAAAATGGAAAATTTACTTAGACAGGCAGAACTGGTAGCAAACACGGATGCCAGCGTATTTATTCAGGGTGAAAGCGGTACAGGTAAAGAGCTGCTGGCGCGAGCCATACATCAATGCAGCGCACGATCAGATAAACCTTTTGTAGCCATCAACTGCGGTGCAATTCCTGAAAATTTGCTTGAATCAGAGTTGTTTGGCCATCACAAAGGTGCATTTACTGGCGCAGTTAATAACCACGTTGGCCTGTTTCAAAGTGCAGAAGGCGGTACGCTGTTTTTAGATGAAATTGGCGATATGCCCCAAGCCCTGCAAGTTAAAGTATTACGCGCCTTGCAAGAACGCGTGATACGGCCTGTGGGCAGTACCGCCAACATTAAAATAGACTTACGTTTAATTTCTGCGACACACCGCAATTTAATTGATGAAATGAAAGAAGGCCGTTTTCGCGAGGATTTGTTTTACCGCATCAATGTGGTGAGTTTAGAAATTCCGGCATTAGCCAATCGGCGTGAAGATATTAGCTTGCTCGCCAATCACTTTTTGCAGGTATTTACCAAAAAATACAAAAAAAAGCTACTCCATAGCTTTGCGCCAGAGGCACTTGAAATGCTTATTACCGCGCCCTGGCCTGGCAATGTACGGCAATTGCAGAACATCATAGAACAAACGGTGGTACTGGCTACCACACAAATAATTTCTGCCAACTTAGTACAAAAAGCTTTGCAGGAAGAAACTAATTCCATTGTGCCACTGGATGTTGCACGCCAGCAATTTGAGCATGATTACCTAATCAACTTATTAAAAGCCACACAGGGAAACGTCACCCAAGCGGCTAAACTCGCGCAGCGAAATCGCACTGAATTTTACCGCTTACTCGAGCGCCATCACATTCAAGCCAATGCTTTCAAAAACGATAAAAATAACGAATCTCCCTAATGGCAATTCACCACTAAAGATCTTTGCAAAAGTATTTAATTACACAATTTTTACCCGTTCGTGCTGAACTTGTCGAAGCGCACTTTGTTTGCAATCAATAGGTTGTATGTGCCACCCTTCGACAGGCTCAGGGCGAGCGGTGAGTAGTTCGGACTTTTGCAAAGGTCTTCACTAATAATTTGTCGTTATTTAGCGACTCATTATTTCTATTATTTTCAATCAGTTAGCAAAACCGCTCGTATTTGTGTCGTTATTAAACGACATTTCTATTGTTGTAAAATTCACAACAATCACCCTAACCTATTGATTTTATTATTAAAAAATAGTTGGCACGGTATTCGCTATTACTCAAGTGCAACACTTTTTAAATTAGCTTTAGGAGCTACCAATATGAAATTTAATACAAACTCAATTATTCGCCCTGTTACCGCTGGTGTAGTTGCAACATTTCTTTTCGCTGGATTAAGCAATGTCGCTTTTGCAGACAATAAAGCTGCTTTTAGAGACGCCATTAAAGTCGCAGAAGCAAAAACTACCGATATGAAAGAGATTGACTCATCAGCTAAAACACCAGCCGATGGTGATTTCAAAAAACTTGATGCAAATAAAGATGGAAAAATTTCATTAAAAGAAGCCGTTAAAGATAAAGCTTTAACCACTCAATTTGATGCCGCAGATGTCAATCATGATGGCATGGTTTCTACCGACGAATATACCATTTACAAAGCAGGTCTAGCGACCAATGCAACAGAAGGTGCACCGGCCGCATCTGTGAACTAAGTGTCTGTAAAAGTTTATTCATTGAAAGAAAGATGTATGAAATAAAGGTTTGAGTCCCACCCTTGTGATTTCCTCCCCTAGAGTCACAAGTCTTAGAGGTTGCCCTGATAAATTTAGGGCAACCTTTTTTTTGTGGTTGTTCACCACAAGTGGTTACTTGAGTCTTTTGAACGGTCTCTTTGAACGAAGTTGTTTTATTGTTAAACCCAGATTTCCATTAGAACCTAAAAACTCAAACTCCCGTCATGCTGAGCATAGCGAAGCATCCAGTAGCATCGCTTCAAAAACCTCTGGATGCTTCGCTATGCTCAGCATGACAGATTTGATATTTTTGTTAAAAATAGTACCGTTTTTTGATTTATGCAAGGGCTCTACTTAACAATAAAATGCTCGCGATAGTATTTTAATTCATCAATGGATTCGTAAATATCTGCCAACGCTTCATGTTTGCTGGCTTTTTTAAAGCCTGAGTAAATTTCAGGTTTCCAGCGTCGTGCCAGTTCTTTAAACACGCTCACATCCAGATTGCGATAATGAAAATAGCTTTCCAGATCCGGCATATAACGTGCCATAAAGCGTCTATCCTGGCAGATTGAGTTGCCACACATGGGCGATTTTCCTGAGGGCACAAACTGCTTCAAAAATTCTATCATTTGCAGCGTAGCCGTGGCCTCATCCAGCTTAGAAGCCTTTACTTTCTCAATCAGGCCAGAACGGCCATGTGCGCCTTTGTTCCAGGCATCCATGCCGTCCAGCACGGCATCAGTTTGATGTATCACAAACACGGGTGATTCACCCAGCACATTTAATTCAGCATCGGTTACTACCGCAGCCAGTTCTAAAATACGGTCTGAGTCTGGCAACAGGCCGCTCATTTCCATATCCAGCCAAATTAAATTATTCTGGTTAGTTGTATTATTCTGCGTCGTTAAATTGTTTTGATTAGTACCGTTTGTCGCTTCTGCCATCATGATTTCCATTAAAATATAAGTAATAAAGCCGGCTTTATAGAAATTTGGCGAACCAATTCCATAAAAATGCTTCACAATGTCATTATATTAACCGAACTAGATTAAATATGCCCTCAACTCTCACGATTGTTTTCATCAGTTTACTCATTGCTACCACGTTGGTTCGCATCTGGCTTGGTCGCAGGCACATTGCCTATGTGCAAACAAATCGCCGGCAGGTACCTGCGGCTTTTAGCGGAAGCATCAGCCTGGACGCACACCAAAAAGCGGCTGATTACACCACCGCCAAGTCTGAATTATCATTGATAGAAGTGATAGTACAAGTGGCGCTGCTGGCTGTGTTAACGCTGGGTGGCGGGTTACAGTGGATAGACGATAGCTGGCGCAACGTGTTACCCGCGCAGGAAATTATTCGCGGCGCACTGGTCATCGTCAGCGCCATGCTGGTCAGCAGTTTTATCGATTTGCCTTTTGACTATTACAAAACCTTTGTAGTCGATGAAAAATTCGGTTTTAATAAAATGACACCGGCCATGTTTGTCAGTGACTTAATCAAGCACAGCCTGGTAGGCATTGCGCTGGGTGCGCCTATTCTGTTTGCGGCTTTATGGCTGATGCAGGGCGCCGGCCAATACTGGTGGCTCTATCTGTGGCTGGTCTGGAGTGTATTTAATCTCCTCATGCTAGCGGTTTACCCAACATTTATTGCGCCTTTATTCAACAAATTTGTACCCTTAAAAGATGAAAACTTGAAACAGCGCATCGAGACATTACTCACCAAATGCGGCTTTAAATCTCAAGGGCTATTTGTGATGGATGGCTCTGCGCGCAGCAGTCACGGCAACGCCTACTTCACCGGCTTTGGCGCTTCAAAACGCGTGGTGTTTTTCGATACCTTGCTTGAACGGTTAAACGCCGACGAAATTGAAGCGGTTTTAGCACACGAACTTGGCCACTTTAAACATCATCATGTGATTAAACGTATCGCGCTCATGTTTACTGTAAGCTTTTTAGGCTTGGCTTTATTAGGCTGGCTAATCAACCAACCCTGGTTTTATACCGGTCTCGGCGTTGCGCAGGCCAGCAACTATATGGCTTTGATTTTATTTTTATTGGTGTCACCGATATTTTTGTTTTTGCTTCGCCCGGTAATGGCAAGTTACTCGCGTAAAAATGAATTTGAAGCAGATGATTACGCGGCCAATCACGCCAGCGCAAAAAGCTTAGTTGAAGCACTGGTAAAACTGTATCGTGATAATGCCTCTACGCTCACGCCAGACCCATTACACTCCGCCTTTTATGACTCGCATCCGCCAGCCAGTATCAGAATTTCTAAATTAGCCAGTTATTCCAGTTAGTGTATTTTATTTAACATACTCTGGTTAGCGTATACTGGTTAATTCGCATGCCTTCGGTGGTGCTGGTCTGCGAGCCTTGCTGATAGCGGCTCGCAGACCAGTGTTTTTTGCTCGTGAAATTTATAGGGCATATTTGAAGTAATTTAAATTTGAAATAACTTAAATTTAAAGTAACTTAAAAACGAAACCTAACTTAAACTTATTGAATAACACACACATTTGCAAACTCAACACTCAACCGGCACACAAAATAAAACACCCTTGCAAGGCACCGTTGTGGCGGCTTATGGCAAGCGTTTTCAGGTTGAGTTAGCTGACAAAAAACGCATCAGTTGCGTCACGCGCGGCAAAAAAACTGATTTAGCCTGCGGCGATGTAGTCACCATCAAACTCACGGATAAACATGAAGGCGTAATAGAAACCACCCTGCCACGCAAAACCCTGCTGTACCGCAGCAACGCCTTTAAAAGCAAAATGCTGGCAGCCAACGTGTCGCAAATTATTATCGTGCTGGCCACCCAGCCAAGTTTTTATGAAGCGCTGTTAAATCGTTGCCTGATTGCCGCTGAAGCCGCCAATATTAAAGCGTTGATTGTGCTGAATAAGTGTGACTTAGCCGATAACGATAATGCCAGACAGAAATTAACCTTATATGCCAATCTTGGTTACCAGGTACTGTCGCTTTCCGCCACAGAAGATATTTCTACGCTCAGGCCCTATCTGCAAGGTGAGGCGAGTATTTTAGTAGGTCAGTCCGGCATGGGTAAATCGACCATCATCAATGCATTATTGCCAGATGAAGACGTGCGCACGCGTGAAGTAAGCCACGTGTTAGATAGCGGCAAGCACACCACCACTGCCGCGCATTTATATCATCTTGATGCGCAAAGCCAGTTGATAGACTCACCAGGCTTGCAGGAGTTTGGCTTGCACCATTTAAGCACAGATGAACTTGAACATGCCTTTATTGAATTCAGGCCGTTTTTAGGCAAATGCAGGTTCAATAACTGCAAACATCTGCAAGAGCCGGATTGCGCGATTAAAGATGCAGTGGCCGCCAATAAAATCAGTGCTGAAAGATTAGCGATATATACAATGTTGCGCACAGAAATATCGCATTAACACGCAACGGTGTTGATCAAGCAAACCGCCTCTGCCGCAATGCCCTCGCCACGACCGGTAAAACCAAGCTTCTCGGTAGTGGTGGCTTTAACATTGATTTGCGAAACATCCACATTGCAATCAGCCGCGATATTGGCGCACATTTGTGCAGTATGTGGCGAGAGTTTCGGCGCTTCGCAAATAACCGTTGCATCTATGTTGCTGACGACGTAATTTTTAGTATTAAGCAATGCAATGACATGACGCAGCAACTGCCGCGAATCTGCCCCCTTAAACTGCGCATCATTTGGTGGAAAATGCTTGCCGATATCGCCCAGTGCCGCCGCGCCGAGTAAAGCATCACAAATCGCGTGCAGCAAAACATCGGCATCGGAATGACCATCCAAGCCTTTTTCATGCGCGATTTCCACCCCGCCAATGATACATTTTCGGCCAATCACCAGCACATGCACATCAAACCCGTGACCAATTCTAATTGTCATATTTTTCATCTACTCTGGTTAAAACCTTTGTATATATTTTTTTAGATTTTAAAACTCAACGCTTTGCCAACCGCTCCCTGAGCCTACCAACCGTTCCCTGAGCCTACCAACCGTTCCCTGAACCTACCAACCGTTCCCTGAGCTTGTCGAAGGGATAACTCTAATTAAGCGCCCTTCGACAAGCTCAGGGAACGGCTTCTAGCAGCCAAGAAAACGACTTCAAGCAGTAAAGGCAACGGCTTGAGTAAAATATCGATTATTTAATAATTTCGCGCAATGGCCTCTGGTTAAATAAAGCGGAAAGCACCGCCAAATCTTGCGGGTAAGTTACTTTAAGGTTACACAACTCACCCGTAACGAGTTTTGGTTTTAAACCTAAGGCCTCAACCGCTTCGGCTTCATCGGTCGGCGTGCCGGCAAATTCCGTAAGCGCTTTTTTCAGGGTGGCATATTTAAACATTTGCGGCGTTTGCGCTTGCCATAAATCTGCACGCGGCACCGTGGCTGATACGCGCTGCTGTGTATCAGCACGCTTTAAAGTATCTGCCACAGGCAACGCCAGCAAACCGCCCACCTCATCATTTTCCAGTGTGCTGATTAACTGGTTCAAAAGCAGATTGCTCAAACCGGGCCGGGCCGCATCATGCACCAGAATCCAATCATCCGCGTCTACCTGCGCGGTGATGGCATTCAAGGCATTTAATACAGTCTCTGCCCGGGTATCACCACCGCAATAATGCACTTGTACTTTACTGCCTGGATTTTTGCCGCTTAAACTAAGGCCGGCGCTACG
>PHCL01000012.1 GCA_002842195.1 Betaproteobacteria bacterium HGW-Betaproteobacteria-20
GCAGTTGCAGCTGCGGGTGGCGGTGCGGCACCTGCTGCGGCGGCTGAACAAACTGAATTTAGCGTAATTCTTTTAAGTGCAGGTGAGCAAAAGGTTAGCGTAATTAAAGCTGTGCGTGAATTAACCGCATTAGGTTTGAAAGAAGCTAAAGACTTAGTTGATGGCGCACCTAAAGCAATTAAAGAAGGTGTAAACAAAGCTGATGCTGACGCAGCTTTGAAAAAATTGATTGAGGCTGGTGCAACTGGCGAAATCAAATAATTCACTTGTGAATTGATGGTTCTAGGCTGACGGGAGACCGTCAGCCTTCGCCGTTTATAGCGACGCAATAAATGTAACGAAATGTAATGCGATGAATTGTAATTCAAGATCGCATTTATTTAAATTTTTAACACATGAAGTTAGAAATAAAAGTGCTTACCAGTTTATAAAATAGATTTTTATAGCGAGCATTTTAATTTCTGCCCTCAAACCTTAGGAGATGCAATGAGCTATTCCTTTACCGAAAAAAAACGCCTTCGTAAAAGTTTTGCCAAACGCGAAAGTGTCCAGGAAATTCCTTATTTACTGGCAATGCAATTAGAATCTTATGCTGCCTTTTTGCAAGCTAATACACCTGCTGACAAGCGCACTGAAGACGGTTTACAGTCTACTTTTGCTTCTATTTTCCCTATCGTCAGTCACTCAGGTAATGCCCGTTTAGATTACGTAAGCTATCAGCTTGGCGCTGAGCCATTTGATGTGAAAGAGTGTCAGCAGCGTGGTTTAACTTTTGCCGCACCATTACGTGTAAAAGTTCGTTTGACCATCATGGATAAAGAGGCTTCTAAGCCAACGGTAAAAGAAGTGAAGGAGCAAGAAGTGTATATGGGCGAGCTCCCGCTCATGACTGAAAATGGCTCATTTGTGATTAACGGTACTGAGCGCGTAATTGTTTCGCAATTACATCGTAGCCCAGGCGTATTCTTTGAACATGACCGTGGAAAAACGCACTCTTCAGGTAAATTGCTGTTCTCGGCACGTATTATTCCTTATCGCGGCTCATGGCTGGACTTTGAGTTTGACCCTAAAGATTACTTATATTTCCGTATTGATCGCCGTCGCAAAATGCCGGTCACTATTTTGCTTAAGGCGCTGGGTTATACGCCAGAGCAAATTATTGCTACATTCTTTGATTTTGATACATTCCATGTGAGCGCGAAGGGTATTGAATTTACAGTTGTGCCAGACCGTTTGCGCGGTGAAGTGGCTAAATTCGACATCGTAGCTAAAAATGGCGAAGTGTTGGTGGCTAAAGATAAGCGCATTACGGTTAAGCATATTCGTGAAATGGAAAAAGCTGGTGTGAGCAAAATTGCCGTACCACAGGATTTTATTCTAGGTCGTGCAATTGCAAACAATATTGTTGATCAGGAAACCGGTGAAGTGGTAGCCAATGCCAATGATGAAATTACAGAAGCATTGTTGGAAAAACTAATTGAAGCTAACATCAAGCAAATTAGTACGCTTTACTCAAATGATTTAGACCATGGTGATTATATTTCACAAACCTTACGTATTGATGAAATTCCTGACCAATACAGCGCGCGCGTGGCTATTTACCGCATGATGCGTCCTGGTGAACCGCCAACTGAAGATTCAGTAGAAGCGTTGTTCCAAGGCTTGTTCTTCAACGAAGATCGTTACGATTTGTCACGCGTAGGCCGCATGAAGTTTAATCGACGTGCATTCCCAGTTAAAGCGGAAGAGCGTCAGTCAAACTGGATGCGTAGGTTTTATGAAGAAAAAGGCCCTCGCGGTGCAGAGGGTGCTTACATTCTTTCAAACGACGACATTCTTGCTGTTATAGGTGTATTGCTAGAGTTGCGCAATGGTCGTGGTGAAATTGATGACATTGATCACTTGGGTAATCGTCGTATCAGATCAGTCGGTGAGTTGGCTGAAAATCAATTCCGTACTGGTTTGGTTCGTGTGGAACGCGCTGTAAAAGAGCGTTTATCTCAAGCCGAGTCAGACAATTTGATGCCACATGATTTAATCAATGCGAAGCCTGTTTCTAGCGCAATTCGTGAATTCTTTGGCTCGAGCCAATTGTCACAATTTATGGATCAAACCAACCCATTGTCTGAAATTACGCATAAACGCCGTATTTCTGCATTAGGTCCAGGCGGCTTAACGCGTGAACGTGCAGGTTTTGAAGTGCGTGACGTACACTCAACTCATTACGGTCGTATGTGTCCAATTGAAACGCCGGAAGGCCCAAACATTGGTTTGATTAACTCTCTAGCATTGTATGCACGCACCAATGAGTATGGCTTCTTAGAAACGCCATACCGTCGTGTTGAGGGCAATAAAGTCTCTAGCACTATTGACTATCTTTCGGCAATTGAAGAAAGCCAGTACATGATTGCGCAAGCAAATACGGACTTAGATGCTAAAAATATGTTTGTTGAAGACCTTATTTCATCACGTCATCACAACGAATTTACCATGACACAACCTGAACGCGTGCAATATATGGACGTTGCGCCAGGTCAGATTGTATCTGTTGCGGCTTCGTTGATTCCATTCTTGGAACACGATGACGCTAACCGTGCATTGATGGGTGCTAATATGCAACGTCAAGCAGTACCTTGTTTACGTGCTGAAAAAGCCGTAGTTGGCACTGGCATTGAACGTACAGTAGCTGTTGACTCTGGTACAACTGTACAAGCGCGTCGTGGCGGTGTTGTTGACTACGTTGATTCTGGCCGTATTGTAGTTCGTGTAAACGATGATGAGGCTAAAGATGGTGAAGTCGGCGTTGATATTTATAACCTTACTAAATACACACGTTCTAACCAAAATACCAATATTAACCAACGTCCATTAGTGCGTGTAGGCGATAAATTGGCACGTGGCGATGTGATTGCCGATGGTGCATCTACAGACATGGGTGAGTTAGCACTTGGCCAAAATATGTTGGTAGGCTTTATGCCTTGGAATGGTTACAACTATGAGGATTCAATTCTTATCTCTGAGCGTGTTGTATCTGACGATCGCTATACTTCAATTCACATTGAAGAGCTAACAGTTGTTGCGCGTGATACTAAACTTGGTGCAGAAGAAATCACCCAGGATATTTCAAACCTAAGCGAGCGCATGTTAGGTCGTTTAGATGAAGTTGGTATTATTTACATCGGTGCAGACGTTGAAGCCGGCGATGTACTGGTAGGTAAAGTGACGCCAAAAGGCGAAACACAACTTACACCAGAAGAGAAATTGCTTCGTGCGATTTTTGGTGAAAAAGCGTCTGATGTTAAAGATACTTCGCTGCGCGTGCCATCAGGCATGAGTGGTACAGTCATCGACGTGCAAGTGTTTACGCGTGAAGGTTTAGAGCGTGATCCACGTGCGCAACAAATTATTGATGATCAATTAGCGCATTATAAAACCGACCTAGCTGACCAAATGCGTATCGTTGAAGATGATGCTTTTGGTCGTATTCGCCGTTTAATTGAAGGCAAGACCGCTACTGGCGGCCCAAATAAGCTGAAAAAAGGCGACACTTTGTCAGCTGAATACTTGGCTTCAGTAGGTCGTTATGACTGGTTTGATATTCGCTTAACTGACGAAGATACCGCGCGACAATTAGAGCAGTTGAAAGATAGTTTGGCGCAGGCGCGCGTTGCGTTTGATAGCAAGTTTGAAGAGAAAAAACGTAAATTGACACAAGGCGATGAGTTGCCTGCTGGTGTGCAAAAAATGGTTAAAGTGTATTTAGCTGTTAAGCGCCGTATCCAACCAGGTGACAAAATGGCGGGTCGTCATGGTAACAAAGGCGTTATTTCAAAAATCTGTCCGGTAGAGGATATGCCGCACATGGCAGATGGTACGCCGATGGACATCGTATTGAACCCGCTAGGTGTTCCGTCACGGATGAACATTGGTCAGATTTTAGAGACTCACTTAGGCTGGGCTGCCAAGGGCTTGGGTCATCGCATTGATGAAATGTTACAGGCTGAAGTAAAGGTTGCTGAAATTCGTAAATTCCTTGAACAAATTTACAATGACAGCACAGGCAAAAAAGAAGACATTAAATCATTCAGCGATGCTGAAGTGTTAGAGCTTGCTAAAAACTTAAAAGATGGTGTGCCATTTGCGACCCCAGTATTTGATGGTGCTGCAGAGTCTGATATTAAAGCCATGCTAGATTTGGCCTTCCCAGATGATGATGCCCGTACAAAACAATTGCAGTTCTCTGCTGGTAAAACGCAAGTTAAATTGTTTGATGGTCGTACAGGTGATGCATTTGAGCGTCCTGTCACTGTTGGTTACATGCATGTATTGAAATTGCATCACTTGGTTGATGACAAAATGCATGCACGTTCAACGGGTCCGTATTCATTGGTTACACAACAGCCATTGGGCGGTAAAGCACAATTTGGTGGGCAGCGTTTCGGTGAGATGGAGGTCTGGGCACTAGAAGCTTATGGTGCTTCATATACATTGCAAGAAATGCTGACAGTTAAATCTGATGATGTCACAGGCCGTACTAAAGTATATGAAAATATCGTCAAGGGTGAACACAAAATCGATGCAGGCATGCCTGAATCATTCAACGTGTTAGTGAAAGAAATTCGTTCACTTGCTATCGACATTGACCTAGACAGAAACTAAGGAGACAAATATGAAAGCTCTATTAGACTTATTTAAACAGGTAACGCAAGAAGAAGAGTTCGATGCAATTAAGATTGCACTCGCTTCACCTGAAAAAATCCGTTCATGGTCATATGGCGAAGTTAAAAAGCCAGAAACTATAAACTATCGTACATTTAAACCTGAACGTGATGGTTTATTTTGTGCCAAAATTTTTGGCCCTATAAAAGATTACGAATGTTTATGCGGTAAATATAAACGTCTTAAACATCGTGGCGTAATCTGCGAAAAATGTGGTGTCGAAGTCACTCTATCGAAAGTTCGTCGTGAGCGTATGGGTCATATTGACTTGGCATCACCAGTTGCACACATTTGGTTCTTAAAAAGCCTACCAAGCCGCTTAGGTATGGTTCTTGATATTGCATTGCGTGACATTGAGCGCGTATTGTATTTTGAAGCATTTATCGTGGTAGATCCTGGCATGACACCCCTCACGCGTGGCCAGCTCTTGACTGAAGACGACTACTTGGCAAAAGTAGAAGAATACGGTGATGAGTTTAATGCGGTCATGGGTGCTGAGGCGGTGCGTGAGTTGTTACGTACGATGGATATTGAACGTGAAGTGGTTCAATTGCGTCAAGACCTAGGTGCAACGGGCTCTGAGGCAAAAATCAAGAAAATCGCTAAACGCTTAAAAGTATTAGAAGCCTTCCAAAAATCTGGCATTAAGCCAGAGTGGATGATTCTCGAAATCTTGCCAGTCTTGCCGCCGGAATTACGCCCATTAGTGCCGCTGGATGGCGGTCGTTTTGCGACTTCAGACTTGAACGATTTATATCGCCGCGTGATTAACCGTAACAACCGTTTAAAACGTTTGTTAGAGTTGAAAGCGCCAGAAATCATCGTGCGTAATGAAAAGCGCATGTTGCAGGAAGCTGTGGACTCGTTATTGGATAATGGTCGTCGCGGTAAAGTGATGACGGGTGCGAACAAGCGCCCATTGAAATCACTTGCTGACATGATTAAAGGTAAAGGCGGCCGATTCCGTCAGAACTTGCTTGGTAAGCGTGTGGATTACTCCGGTCGTTCAGTGATTGTGGTTGGTCCGCAACTGAAATTGCATCAATGTGGTTTGCCGAAAAAAATGGCTTTGGAATTATTAAAACCATTTATTTTCCATAAATTGGAAGTGTTGGGCATTGCTACAACAATTAAAGCTGCGAAGAAAAAAGTTGAAGAAGAAGGACCGGAAGTTTGGGATATTCTTGAAGACGTAATCCGCGAGCATCCAGTATTGCTTAACCGTGCACCTACATTGCATCGTTTAGGTATTCAGGCGTTTGAGCCTATCTTAATTGAAGGTAAAGCTATTCAATTACATCCATTGGTCTGCGCGGCATTCAATGCCGACTTTGATGGTGACCAAATGGCTGTTCACGTTCCATTGTCGCTAGAAGCGCAAATGGAAGCACGTACATTGATGTTGGCCTCTAATAATGTGCTGTCACCAGCTAACGGTGAGCCGATTATTGTGCCATCACAAGATATTGTGTTGGGCTTGTACTACATGACGCGCGATAGAGTTGCTGCACGTGGAGAAGGTATGCGCTTTGCGGACGTGAAAGAAGTACAGCGTGTATTTGATCAAGGACTAATTGATATTCACGCGAAAATTACCGTACGTATTAAAGAATACGAGTTGGATTTAGATGGCGTTAAAACTGAGAAAACTACACGTTACGATACGACCGTAGGTCGTGCACTGTTGTCACAAATTCTGCCAGCAGGGTTAGCGTATAGTAATCTTGATAAGGCTTTGAAAAAGAAAGAAATTTCCAAGCTAATTAACGCCTCTTTCCGTAAAGTAGGTATCCGTGAAACGGTCATTTTTGCCGACAAGTTAAAGGATGCAGGCTACTCATACGCAACAAAAGCTGGTATTTCCATCAGTATTAACGATATGTTGGTGCCAAAAGAGAAGGAAGCTTTGATTGCTTCCGCTGAGACTGAGGTCAGAGAGATTGAAGATCAGTATGTTTCAGGTCTGGTTACGCATGGTGAACGCTACAATAAAGTGGTGGATATTTGGGGTCGCGCAAGTGATAAAGTTGCCGATGCTATGATGAAGCAACTTAAAGAAGAAGATGTATTAGATGCTGAGGGCAAACAAGTAAAAGACAAAGCAGGTAAAGTGCTTCGTCAGGAATCATTCAATGCTATTTATATGATGGCCGACTCAGGTGCGCGCGGATCTGCTGCACAGATTCGTCAGTTAGCTGGTATGCGAGGTTTGATGGCGAAGCCGGATGGATCTATTATTGAAACGCCGATTAAAGCGAATTTCCGTGATGGCTTGAATGTCCTGCAATACTTTATTTCAACACATGGCGCACGTAAAGGCTTGGCCGATACTGCATTAAAAACAGCGAACTCAGGATATTTAACTCGTCGCCTAGTGGATGTAACGCAAGATTTAGTGGTTACTGAGACTGATTGCGGCACTAGTGATGGTTTGGTTACAAAAGCCTTGGTAAAAGGTGGTGAAGTAATTGAGCCGTTACACGATCGTATTTTGGGTCGTACAGCCGCGCTAGATGTGATTAACACTGAAACACAGCTAGTAGTTTATCCGGCAGGTACGTTATTGGGTGAAGATGAAGTTGAGCATATTGACGCACTTGGTATAGATGAGGTAAAAGTGCGCACAGCACTGACTTGTGATACCCGTTATGGGATTTGCGCAAAATGTTATGGCCGCGACTTAGGCCGCGGCAAACTGATTAGTATGGGTGAAGCTGTTGGCGTGATTGCGGCACAATCTATTGGTGAGCCTGGTACGCAGTTAACCATGCGTACCTTCCACATTGGTGGTGCAGCATCGCGTGCAGCGTCAGTATCGCAAGTTGAGGGTAAGTCTAATGGTGTGTTGAATTTCACCTCTACCATGCGTTATGTAACGAATGCGCGTAACGAACAAGTAGTGATTTCACGTAATGGGGAAGTCATCATTGCTGATGAAAATGGCCGTGAGCGCGAGCGTCACAAAGTACCATATGGCGCTACACTGCAAATTAGCGATGGTAAGCCAGTTAAAGCTGGTCAAGCGATTGCAACATGGGATCCACACACCCGTCCAATTATTACTGAATACGCGGGTCAAATTAAATTTGAAAATGTGGAAGAAGGTATTACCGTTGCGAAGCAAATTGATGATGTAACTGGCTTGTCATCACTGGTGGTGATTGATCCTAAACAGCGTGCCGGACAAACTAAAGGCTTACGCCCACAAGTTAAACTACTGGACGCCAATGGCGTTGAAGTTAAAATTACTGGAAGCGAACAATCAGTCAATACTACATTCCAATTGGGTTGCATTATTACTGTTAAAGATGGGCAGGAAGTGGGTGTAGGTGAAGTTGTCGCTCGTATCCCACAAGAGTCATCTAAAACACGTGATATTACCGGTGGTTTACCACGTGTAGCAGAGTTGTTTGAAGCGCGATCACCAAAAGATGCAGGTATGCTTGCTGAGGTGACCGGCACGGTGTCATTCGGTAAAGATACCAAAGGTAAGCAGCGCCTAGTGATTACCGATTTAGATGGTATCACTAACGAATTCTTGATACCTAAAGATAAGCACGTAACTGCACATGATGGCCAAGTAGTGACTAAGGGTGAAACTATTGTAGACGGACCAGCGGAGCCGCAGGATATCTTGCGTTTACAAGGTCGTGAGGCATTGGCTCGCTACATTATTGACGAAGTGCAAGATGTGTATCGATTGCAAGGCGTTAAAATCAATGACAAGCATATTGAAGTAATTGTGCGTCAAATGTTGCGACGTGTACGTGTAACAGATGCTGGTGATACAAGCTTTATTATGGGTGAACAAGTTGAGCGCGCTGATTTATTATCTAAAAATGAAGCGGTAATTGCGTTAAATCAACGCCCAGCTGAGTTTGAGTATGTATTACTTGGTATTACTAAAGCGTCATTGTCGACAGATTCATTTATCTCGGCGGCATCGTTCCAGGAAACAACGCGCGTGTTAACCGAGGCAGCTATTTTAGGTAAACGTGATGAGCTACGCGGCTTGAAAGAAAATGTCATTGTGGGACGCTTGATTCCAGCAGGCACTGGCTTGGCATATCATGATGCGCGTAAGCGTGCAGCGATTGCTGGCGGTGTTCCAGCTAAAGAAATCCCAGCTGAAGCATTGTTTTTAACAGAAGAGGAAGCGGTAGCAGAAGTTGGCGGTGGGATAGTCGGCGAGGTCGCAGCTGAATAAATCAAATAATTTAAACCTTGACAATAAATGCAAGGCTAAATAGAATGCTTGGTTTTTCAGAATAGCTAAATTGTCAGTTGAAGACACGGGTTATTCTGGCTGTTTTTCTGAATTTAAGATTATTTATTAGAGGTTATAGGCAATGCCAACCATCAATCAGTTAATACGCAAGCCACGCGCTAAAGTGGTCACAAAAAGTAAAGTGCCGGCACTTGAGGCTTGCCCACAAAAGCGTGGTGTCTGCACTCGTGTTTACACTACTACACCAAAAAAGCCTAACTCAGCTTTGCGCAAGGTTGCAAAGGTGCGTTTAACCAATGGTTATGAAGTGATTAGTTATATCGGTGGCGAAGGTCATAACTTGCAGGAGCATAGTGTGGTATTGCTACGTGGTGGTCGTGTTAAAGATTTGCCGGGTGTTCGTTACCATATGGTGCGTGGTAGTTTAGATACGGCAGGTGTTAAAGACCGTAAGCAATCACGTTCCAAATACGGAGCTAAGCGTCCTAAAGAGGCTAAAGCAAAGTAGTTTTAAAATTGTTAGTAGTTAATTTTAGTAAATAGCGGCTTTCCGGAAGCCTTGCTCGTGCAGTTGCTAGCAAAATATATAAAGAATAGAGAAGATTATGCCAAGACGTAGAGAAGTTCCCAAACGCAA
The DNA here is from genome assembly GCA_002842195.1 of Betaproteobacteria bacterium HGW-Betaproteobacteria-20. Taxonomy (GTDB): domain Bacteria; phylum Pseudomonadota; class Gammaproteobacteria; order Burkholderiales; family Methylophilaceae; genus Methylotenera. The sequence goes on from PHCL01000012.1 coordinate 9,585, forward strand.
CATTCTGCCAGATCCAAAATTTGGCAGTCAAGAAGTGTCAAAATTTGTAAACGTGCTAATGACCGGTGGCAAAAAGTCTGTTGCCGAGCGTATTTTATACGGTGCATTTGACCAAATAGCAGTTAAAACAGGTAAGGATGCTTTGGAGGTGTTTACGCTAGCGTTAACAAATTTACGTCCATTAGTTGAGGTTAAAAGTCGCCGTGTGGGTGGTGCTAACTATCAAGTTCCTGTTGAAGTTCGCCCGAGCCGCCGTAGTGCTTTGGCAATGCGTTGGATGCGTGATGCAGCCCGTAAACGCGGCGAAAAATCTATGGGCCTGCGCTTAGCGGCTGAGTTGGTTGAAGCTTCCGAAGGTCGTGGCTCAGCCATGAAAAAGCGTGAAGAAGTTCATCGTATGGCGGAAGCGAACAAAGCATTCTCGCATTTTAGATTTTAATAATTGATTGTTAAATTGGCCCGGCTTGTTGCTTGGGCCAATTGCTCTTTAAGAATTTAAGTAATAATATTAAGTAAAGGTAATAGCCGTGGCTCGTATAACCCCTATTGAACGCTACCGTAACATTGGTATTTCTGCGCATATTGATGCAGGTAAAACTACCACTACAGAACGTATCTTGTTTTACACAGGTGTAAATCACAAAATTGGTGAGGTGCATAATGGTGCCGCCACCATGGATTGGATGGAGCAAGAGCAAGAACGCGGTATTACCATTACTTCAGCGGCTACTACCTGCTTCTGGAAGGGTATGGCTGGTCAATTTGACCAACATCGTATTAATATTATTGATACCCCAGGCCACGTTGACTTTACGATTGAAGTAGAACGTTCAATGCGTGTGCTTGATGGCGCATGTATGGTTTACTGTGCAGTGGGTGGAGTGCAGCCGCAATCTGAAACTGTATGGCGTCAAGCAAACAAATATAAAGTACCACGTTTAGCGTTTGTGAATAAAATGGACCGCGCTGGCGCAGACTTCTTCAAAGTGTACGATCAAATGCGTGCACGTCTAAAAGCTAATCCTGTTCCTTTGCAGGTGCCGATTGGTGCTGAAGAGAAATTCGAAGGCGTTGTCGATCTGATTAAAATGAAGGCGATTTATTGGGATGAAGCTTCACAAGGGATGACGTTTGATTACCGTGAAATTCCAGCTGATTTAAAAGCGACATGCGATAAGTGGCGCGAAAATATGGTGGAATCAGCAGCTGAAGCTTCTGAAGAGTTGATGAATAAATACCTTGAAGAGGGTGATTTGTCAGAGGCGGACATTTTGGTAGGCTTGCGTCAACGTACCATTGCCTTTGAAATTGTACCGATGGTATGTGGTTCAGCCTTTAAAAATAAAGGCGTGCAAGCGATGTTGGATAAAGTCATTGAATTGATGCCGGCACCAACTGATATTCCACCAACAAGAGCTGAAGATGAAGATGGTAATGAGATTTTCTTAAAAGCTTCTGATGATGAGAAGTTCTCAGCCTTGGCTTTCAAAATCATGACTGACCCGTTCGTTGGGCAGTTGATTTTCTTCCGCGTTTATTCTGGTGTGATTAACGCAGGCGACACTGTTTACAATCCTATTAAAGGCAAAAAAGAACGTATCGGCCGCATTGTGCAAATGCATGCCAATACGCGTGAGCCTCTAACTGAAGTGCGTGCAGGGGATATTGCCGCTGCTATTGGTCTGAAAGAAGCAACAACTGGCGACACCTTATGTGGCATAAATGATGAAATCATTTTA
>PHCL01000396.1 GCA_002842195.1 Betaproteobacteria bacterium HGW-Betaproteobacteria-20
AATTAGCGCTATTTTACCTTGTATTAGCAAATTCGCTTTGTTGCCATTAAAATATAGCGATGGATAAACGCATACCCGTCACATTATTAACCGGTTTTCTTGGCAGCGGCAAAACTACATTACTCAATCATCTGCTGAATCAGCCGGAAATGAAAGATACTGCCATTATCATCAACGAGCTTGGCGATGCAGGGCTGGATCAAATTTTTGCCAATAGTAACCTGGCACAAAATATTGAAAACGAGCATATTGCCGACAACACCGTATTGCTTAGCTCAGGTTGCTTGTGCTGCACTTTAAAAAATGAACTGGCAGATACCATGCGTGATTTATTTTTTAAGCGTGCCTTACAGGCGATTCCGCAATTTAACCGCTTAATTATCGAAACCACGGGCATGGCTGACCCCGGGCCGATACTCGCCAATTTGATGAATGAACCGGTGATTGAATCTGTGTACAGACTAGACGCGGTTGTGGTGACCATAGACAGCGTGTACGGCTTGCAACAGATTGAAGAAAATAGCGAAGCACGCAAGCAGGCGGCTGTAGCAGATGTGCTGGTGTTAACCAAAACGGATTTAGCAAACGCAGCTCAAATAAACGCTTTAAAAGAAAAACTCATCGGTATTAATCCCGGCGCTACGCAACACAAAATTGCACACGGCAAGCTAGAGCCGGCTTTTGTGATTGATGTGGGTTTGTTTGATGTTGTAAGCAAACAACCGGAGCCGCAACGCTGGTTACGTGCGCCTTTAAAATCAGTTCAACCTAAAGGCACACTGCCCGCCAAACCGCACAATGATGACATCAGCAGCTTTACCGTCATCATGCCCAGCCCGCTAAATTGGGCGCAACTCAAGCCACATTTATTACGGTTTTGCCAAAAATATGGTAAAAACTTATTGCGTCTGAAAGGCATTATTCACGCGGCTGACCAGGAACATCCACTGGCCATTCATGCAGTGCATTTCACGCCCTATCCACCCACACCTCTGGAAGGCTGGCAAGAAGACGAGCCGCTTAACCGCATTGTGATTATTGGTAAAGACCTAAACGAACAAGAGATTAGACAAGCACTGATGCAATTTTAAGCAACAGTAGTGCAGATTACAGATTTACACAATGACTTGGATTTACACTACGACTTGGTACGCATGAAATTCCCACGAAAAAACAGCCATTTTCGTTAAATTTAAATTGTCTTCATAAGCAATGCCCTGCGAGCCTTACAGAAAGCCACTCTCAGGGCAGAGTTTTTCTCTCGTAGATTTTTTTGATATTTGTGCATCAATAAAATCCTCTTGCTCGCACGCCAAAGCATGCTGGTATTACTTATGGGCACTTCTATTAATTTAAGTTTCTAAGTCAGACTAGGCGCGAATAAAAAATTATGACGCGGTATATGTTTGATATATAAGGAGTAATTTTTTGTGAGTAACGACGTATGACAACG
>PHCL01000397.1 GCA_002842195.1 Betaproteobacteria bacterium HGW-Betaproteobacteria-20
CTGATATTGTTGGTTTTGAAGATTTAGCTGAGCAAGTTAAAGCCGGCGTGATGGATTTTGATATTGTAATTGCAACACCAGACGCAATGCGTATTGTAGGTGCTTTGGGTCAAATCTTAGGCCCACGTGGCCTAATGCCTAATCCAAAAGTTGGCACGGTTACGCCTGATGCGGCCACCGCAGTTAAAAATGCAAAAGCTGGCCAGGTACAATATCGTACAGACAAGGGAGGTATCGTGCATTGCACTATTGGCCGCGCTTCTTTCACTGTCGAGCAATTGCAAGGCAATCTAGTTGCTCTAGTTGATGCTTTAAATAAAGCAAAACCTGCTTCAACTAAAGGTGTTTATCTTAAAAAATTATCAGTATCTAGCACTATGGGTGCTGGCGTACGTGTTGATCAAGCAAGTTTAATCGCTTAATCAAGGAATGTGTATGCATCTGACATCAGGTGCGTACAAAAAGGGCTTTGGGCACATTGCTATCATGGTTAGTTTGATGGTAATGGGGTTATCAAAGACCGTAGGTGTTCGAAAGGACTTAATGTAAGCAGATTTAAGATGGGTGAAGAAGCGTAACTAGCCTCAACCTCTGCCTTAAATTGACTAAATCCTACGCAGATGGCGTATCCCTAGACAGGAATAATAAATCCTGATGAATGGTCGCCGTAAAATGGCTTTTGGTGTTTTCAATAATGCTAGAAGCGGATTCTGTTTTGTTAAAGAAGCAGAGATTTTAACGGAAGGAGAAGACTTTGAGTCTAAATCTTACAGAGAAAAAAGCAGTAGTGGCTGAAGTCAGCGCACAAGTTGCACAAGCTCAAGCAATCGTGATTGCTGAGTATCGTGGTATGAGTGTTGCTGACATGACTGTATTGCGCGCAGAAGCTCGAAATTCAGGGGTGTATCTACGAGTATTGAAAAATACACTAGTACGTCGCGCAGTTGACAGTACACCATTTTCAGCTTTAGCAAATGATATGGTTGGTCCACTAGTGTTTGGTATGTCTACAGATCCAGTGGCAGCAGCAAAGGTAATGAACAATTTTGCTAAAACTAACGCTAAATTCGTGATTAAAGCAGGCGCTATTCCAAACCAGTTGATGGATATTGCGGGCGTTCAAGCCTTGGCATCTACGCTAGGTCGCGAAGAGTTGTTGGCTAAATTTGCGCGTACGCTTAACGAAGTGCCAACCAAATTCGCTCGCGCGATTGCGGCAATTCGTGATGCTAAAGCAGCTTAATTCATTCATTGACTACATAATTAAATTTTAAGGAACATTCAAATGGCAATTTCAAATGCAGATATTTTAGATGCAGTAGGCAACATGTCCGTTTTAGATTTAACGGCTTTTATTAAAGAAATCGAAGAAAAATTTGGCGTGTCGGCTGCAGCGGTTGCAGTTGCAGCTGCAGGTGGCAGTGCGGCACCAGCGGCGGCGGCAGAACAA
>PHCL01000398.1 GCA_002842195.1 Betaproteobacteria bacterium HGW-Betaproteobacteria-20
TGATACTTTCTGAAATGACAGATCCCAACCACTTAAAAGCCATCGCCAAAATAATGAGTGCCCCTAAAATCATCATCCATTTGCCTGGCGTGTGCAAATAGGCCAGCTCTTTACTCTTATCTGTAGCCAAAGTAAAAATAAAGCCCGAAGCTAAGGACAACAAGCCGACTGAGATTATGGCTGGATAAACACTGCCGTGGGGGACGTAATAATGATTGCTAGAATGTGTTGCCATGCAAAGCTCCCGTACATTTTTTATAAAATATTAAATTCACAATGGCTCGCGACCATCACCTAACTTAGAACTACGACCAAACTTCAATAAAAATCAATAGGTTACTTATCCGCAGCAGTAGATGGAAAAAATGCATAGGATAAAGTCATATCAGAAACATCTTCCGGAAGCGCGGGGCTAACAAAAAAACGTAAAGGCATTTCTTTTTCCTCGCCGGGCTTTAGCGTCTGGTTTACAAAACAAAAGCACTCAATTTTTTTAAGGTGAGTTGCAGCAATACCAGGCGTAACACTCGGCACTGCCCTACCGACCACGGGTACATTTGTAGTATTTTTTGCTATAAATACCACCGTTTGAATTTGTCCCGGGTGCAACCTAACACTACCCTGTTTTGGATAAAAATTCCAACCCAGCCCTGGCATTACACTGGTTGTAAACTGCACAGTGACCCAGCGCTTATTATCTACTTTTGCAGTTGATAATACTTCTGCAGTATTGTTAGTCTTACCATTTAAACCCGTCACACTACAAAGCACGTCGTATATAGGCACTAGCGCAAAAGCAAATAACAAAGAACCCAACACTAACCATAAAAGCTTGCGTACTAATTTTTTATTTTTATCGTCAAGCTGCTCTTTTTGCGTTAGCACTTTAGGCTCGTCTAGTTTTGCCATATTAGTTTTGCCATATGGTAAATATCGACGCTACATACCAAATAAATGCAATGCCACCTAAAATAAATGCAATTTTTTTGCTGCTGATTTTCTTACCTGACTCTTTATTTTCCATAATCATCCAAAATATCACCCAGCCAACTATGTTAAGTTAGCCGGGTTTATTGTGCTATTTAACTGTCGGTTGCTCAGTAAAGCTATGGTATGGCGGTGGCGATGGCAATGTCCATTCCAAACCTTTCGCACCTTCCCAAACCTGGTCTGTCGCTTTTTTGCCGCCGCGTGCGCAGCTCACAATATTGTAAACAAACAACAACTGTGACAAGCCAAGCACGAATGCAGCGATTGACGAAATCATATTGAATTCTGCAAACTGTAATGCATAGTCTGGAATGCGGCGTGGCATGCCAGCTAACCCTAAGAAGAACTGTGGAATGAAGGTCATGTTAAAGGAGATTGCAGTTAGCCAAAAGTGCAATTTACCTAACTTTTCACTGTACATATGGCCAGTCATTTTAGGTAACCAGTAATATGTA
>PHCL01000399.1 GCA_002842195.1 Betaproteobacteria bacterium HGW-Betaproteobacteria-20
ATAAGTTAGACAAGGCGCGAATAAAAAATTAAGACGCGGTATATGTTTGATATATAAGGAATAATTTTTTGTGAGCAACGCGGTATAACGACGAAAATTGTATTAATAGAGGTGCCCTTGAGCAGATTAACGTAATAATAAGTCACCAATAAGGAGAATCTTGCATGGATCTAACATTTCTTGGTGCAACTGGCACAGTCACAGGTTCCAAATACCTGCTTAATTGCGAAACTGACAATGGCAGTTTCAAACGCATTTTAATTGATTGCGGACTATTTCAGGGGCTTAAGCAATTGCGCCTTAAAAACTGGGCCAAATTGCCGATTAACCCTAGCGATGTTGATGCTGTGGTGTTAACCCACGCGCATATTGATCACAGCGGTTACCTGCCACTTTTTGTTAAAAATGGCTTTTCAGGTAAAGTATATTGCACTGAAGCAACCCGTGATTTATGTGAAGTGTTGTTATTAGACTCAGCATACCTGCAGGAAGAAGAAGCCAAATACGCTAATAAAGGTGGATTTTCCAAGCACAACCCAGCGCTACCGCTTTATACGCAGGAAGATGCTCAAATTGCACTTACGCACCTTACGCCGGTTGACTGTGAGCAAGATATTGATTTGGGTGACGGCTTAACGCTGAGGCTTTCACCTAGTGGGCATATTCTTGGTTCCGCTTTTGTGCGTATCCATAACCATAAAACCTCTATTCTTTTCTCGGGCGACATCGGGCGACCTAATGATATTTTAATGAAAGCACCTGTGCGCATCAAACAGGCTGATTATTTAGTGCTTGAATCTACTTACGGAAATCGCTTGCATGAGCAATCAGACCCAAAAATAAAGCTCGCTGAAATCATCAATCAAACAGTCCAGCGCAAAGGTGTCGTGATTATTCCGGTATTTGCTGTTGGTCGCGCGCAAGAGTTACTTTATTACATTCATCTGCTTAAGTCATCAGGCGCCATCGCTAACAATATTCCTGTTTACCTCAATAGCCCGATGGCGGTAGATGCAACTGCGATATTTAATCATTACCATGGCGAACATCGTCTAACGCCTGAACAAAGCCATGCGTTATGCCATACGGCACACATGGTGAATAGCGTTGAAGAATCCAAACGCCTGAATGAAACCAAAGAGCCGGTGATTATTCTTTCGGCAAGTGGCATGGCATCAGGCGGGCGCGTTGTGCACCATTTAAAAGCCTTTGCGCCAGACCCGAAAAATACTGTTTTATTCGTAGGTTTTCAAGCGGCAGGTACGCGCGGCGCGGCGATGCTGGATGGTGCTGAAAGCATTAAGATTCATGGCGAATACGTGCCGGTGCGCGCCAATGTTGAGTATTTGCCGAACTTATCTGCACACGCAGATTATGCGGAGATTATTGCCTGGTTGGGCGGCTTTGAAAGCATGCCTAAAACGACTTTTATTACC
>PHCL01000400.1 GCA_002842195.1 Betaproteobacteria bacterium HGW-Betaproteobacteria-20
CCACATACCGCGCTGGGTGGCAAAAAAGAAGGTTACAGCGAAAGTACCATCAATGGCGAGGCATGGCGTGTGCTGACGAAATGGGACCCGCGTCATGAATTTATGATACAGGTGGCAGAGCCGTTGGCCGGGCGAGAACGTCTGGCGCGGCATATTACTTTAAAAATGTTACTGCCTACGCTCATTGCCTTGCCAGTATTGGCATTACTGATTTGGTTTGGTGTTGGTGCCGGCCTGCGACCATTGCAGCAACTTAAACAAGAAGTAAAACAGCGCACCGCCAATCGTCTGGATCCGCTTGCCATGGTGGGCGTGCCGGAAGAAGTTGCACCTTTAGCACAAGCGTTAAATGAGCTGTTTGCGCGCCTGCAACAGGCTTTTGAAGGTGAACGCCGCTTTACTGCCGATGCAGCACATGAACTGCGTACACCGCTGGCCGCACTCAAAATTCAGGCGCAGGTCGCTTTACGCTCAACCGATAAAGCCGAGCAAAATTTAGCCTTGGAAAACGTACTGCACGGCGTTGATAGAGCCACTCGATTAGTCGAACAACTACTTGCTTTGGCGCGGGTTGATCCGGAAACGGCGGCCATTAACTACAGGCAAGTGGATTTACACGGTTTGGCGGCAACGGTGATGGCAGATCTAGAGCCATTAGCCCATGCCAAACAAATTGAGATGACGCTTGAGGAGGACGCAGCATGCTATGTGCTGGGTGATAATGCGCAGTTAGGATTGTTGTTGCGTAATTTGCTGGATAACGCCATCCGCTATACCCCTGCTGGTGGGCAAGTGTTAGTTTCTGCGCGAGATGCTAACGGTATTGTATTAACTGTACAAGACACCGGCCCGGGCATTCCACAAGCTGAACGTGAACAAGTACTGCAGCGTTTTTACCGAATAGCCGGCAGCGGCGAAGATGGGAGTGGTTTAGGATTATCTATTGTTCGCCGTATTGCTGAACTGCATGGTGCCAGACTTGAACTTAACGGCAATGACAACGACACAGGTGCTGGATTGCGGGTTAGCGTATTATGGCCTGCCAGACAAAGTTGATTTTTGCAGACAGTCGTTTCTTTAATATTATCGTGTTCACAAGTGAAGGCTACTTTGGCGCCGGTTTTGATTTATATTTAACGTATGAGACACTATCTAAATCGTTGGAAAGAGTACATTCGGCGTGAATATCAGGCGTATAAGCTGCATTTTTCTATTACCGTATTGGCCCGGTACAGTGATAATATAAGTACGGTAATAACATAGTGCCAAAAACTGGAAATAAGATTTAAATCGCCATGTCAAAACATTTCAATCTCATCATTATCGGTGCTGGTCCCAGTGGCCTGTCGGCCGCAGTACGTGCGGCTGAACACAATATTTCCTATTTGCTGCTGGAAGCCGAGTCAGCACCTGCCAGCACTATCCGCAATTATCA
>PHCL01000401.1 GCA_002842195.1 Betaproteobacteria bacterium HGW-Betaproteobacteria-20
GATGGTGTGCTGCATCAGGTGTATCAGCTGCCACCCAATATTATGAACGCCATCACCAGCCGCATTAAATTGCTGGGGCGTATGGATATGGTAGAAAAACGCAGGCCACAAGACGGTCGCATTAAAACGTTATCAATCGAAGGACAGGAAATTGAACTGCGCCTGTCCACCATGCCCACTGCCTTTGGTGAAAAAATGGTCATGCGTATTTTTGCACCTGAAGTTTCCGCCAGCGACTTTTTAACGCTGGGGTTTTCCCAAGCCCAGGCTGATATCTGGAACACATGGACCAAAGCACCGAATGGCATTATTTTAGTCACAGGACCAACAGGCTCTGGCAAAACCACCACGCTTTACGCCACATTACGCTTACTGGCCACGCCAGAAGTAAACGTGTGTACCGTGGAAGAACCGATTGAAATGGTAGAGCCGATGTTCAACCAAATGCAGGTGCAAACCAATATAGGCCTCGATTTTGCAGCCGGCATACGCACGTTAATGCGACAAGATCCTGACATCATCATGGTAGGTGAAATCCGTGATTTAGAAACTGCCGACATGGCGATTCAAGCTGCACTCACCGGGCATTTGGTATTATCTACCCTGCACACAAATGATGCACCCTCAGCCGTCACACGGCTGCTGGATTTAGGCGTGCCATCGTACCTTATCCACTCCACCGTATTGGGCATAATGGCGCAGCGCCTGGTACGCACACTTTGCCCTAGTTGCAAAGCGCCTGATGAAATTAAACAAAGCACATGGGATACACTGGTAGGTGAATTTAAATTGCCAAAACCTGCGCATATTTACCAACCGGTAGGCTGCCTGGAATGCCGCAATACTGGCTTTAGAGGTCGTAGCGGCATTTATGAAATGCTCACCATTACCCCTGCATTAAGAAAACTCATTACGCCAGAAACCAACTTAGCCAGCCTGACCAAGTTAGCTCGGCAACAAGGCATGCAACCGCTGATTATCAATGGTGCAGAAAAAATAGCGGCTGGACTAACCACCATAGCAGAACTTTTAAAAGTAGCGCCGCCATTAGAATCTGATTAAAGCATCAGGCTGATTCATGATATTTTTTGCTGTGAAATAACGCACGAGCGAAAAATACTGCCCTGAGAGGCGCTCTGGTAGAGGCTCCCAGGGCAGCTACCTTGAAGCCCTTAAATAACAGGGCTAAAATCACTAGTTTATTTTCAAAAAGACAATGTGCTTGTTAACGCTGAGGAAACCGCATTTTCGGCACCCAGCATTATAGCTAATCCTTTAAATAATGGCAGTAAAGCCATTGAAAAGTCGTCAAGGAGCGACGACCCGTTTAGCAACACATGTCAGCTTGCTGGCTTTAGTGTTGATTATCAGTTTCATCAGGCGCGATTTGTAGCGTTGCCATCGCGACGGGTCGTCGTTCCTACAGATGTA
>PHCL01000013.1 GCA_002842195.1 Betaproteobacteria bacterium HGW-Betaproteobacteria-20
TGATGGACCATTCTTTTACGCGATATTGCACGGCGCGAGGCGTGATTCTTCGCCCCTGCTGGGTAACAAATAGTGCATTGGGGTTGGATGCTACAATTTTAATCTGTGCACGGCGTTGCAACCAGGTTTGTACTGCGCTCATGGCATGACTGCCCATCGGCACAATGCGGGTTTTATTGCCTTTACCTGTGACAGTGACGGTACCTTCAGAAAAATCTAGCTGATCAATATCCATATTTACCAACTCTGCCAGACGTAAGCCCGAGGAGTAAAATAACTCTAAAATGGCATGGTCACGCTGTTCAAGCAAGCCATCACCTTTAATATCCACAAATTTAACGGCTTGGTCAGTGGAAAGCGCTTGAGGTAAGGTTTTAGCAGATTTTGGTGCGCGTAAACCCATTACCGGGTTTTGCGTGAAGTTTTTATGCTGAATCAAATAATCGTAAAAGCCACGCCAGGCAGAAAGCGCACGCGCAATAGTTTTTCCACTCAGACCTCGACTGTGCAAGATGGCGATAAAGCGCCTAATTTGCGTGTTCTGAATTGAATCCAAGGTAGTATTTTCAGCCAGAGATTCTAAAAGCTGAATATCTCTGGCGTAGTGCTTGAGCGTGAGTGCGCTTAAGCCGCGCTCAAAGCTTAAATGCTGAAGATAATCGTTAAGATGAGTCACTGCGTTTTCATCTTTAATATTAAATAATCAGCTTAAAGATACGTTGCCAAAGCTGTACTGACTAAATCGCCAGCACGCTCAAGATACATCGTGCCCATGCCGGGTTTAAAGCGCTGTGAGTCTTTTGAACCTAAAATTAAAACACCAAAAGCACGCTTTTTATCTTGCGCTTTATACAGCGGAATAAAAGCCAGCGAAAGTAATTTTGCATCGATTAAACCTGCTGAAACCGCTGGTTTTTCACCGCAGAACGGTGCGCTTAAGGCTGTGCACCAATCACTGAAAGCCTCATTCACGGGCTTAAAAGCGGCGTCTTCTGCTAAGGCGCTATCAGCCGGCGGTAGCCAAATGTGCAACTGCGTTTGGGTTACAGAAAAGTCATGCTGCATGCTCTGGGCAATTAAATTTTGCAGTGTGCTGAAGTGTTGTTCACACGCTTGATTGTTCATCAGCTTGATACTGAAAGCATGAATTTTATCGCTGATGCTGTCATTTTCCTCGGCAAATTTAATCAGGTTAGCAAGCTTGATTTCAAGCACGCGAATTTTGTCGCGCTGGGCAAGCTGTTGCCGTTCAGCCAGTGATATTGCGCCGCTACCATGAGGACTCGGTAAAAACATTTCGGTAAGTAAACTTGCGTGTTGTTCAAAAAAATGTGGGTGGCTACGTAAATAACTGCTGACCTCATCATCTGAAATTGCAATATTCTGAGTCTGATTTTCTTGCATAATGGTCCTTTGGATTATCTTTAATGCTTACAGTACTGTGACAGTACCGGTAAATACAGTGACGGCCGGCCCTGTCATCATCACAGGCGAATCGCCGCCCGGCCATGCAATATGCAGTTCGCCACCACGCACAGAAACTTTTACCGGAGATTGCAATTTGCCCAATTGAATGCCCGCCACTACCGCTGCGCAAGCACCCGTGCCGCAGGCTAGCGTTTCCCCGCTGCCGCGCTCGAATACCCTTAGTTTAATATGGTGCGCATCAATAATTTGCATAAAACCTGCATTCACACGCTCAGGGAAACGCGGATGTAGTTCAATCTGGCTACCAAGCGCGACTACGGGCGCGGTGTCTACATCGTCTACAATTTGTACTGCATGCGGATTGCCCATAGAAAGTGCGGCAATGGTTAAGTGCTGATTGGCTAAGTCCTGTGAATATAAGTCAAGGGAATAACTGGTGGCAATGGCGTCGGCGACAAAAGGAATCTCGCTAGGTACAAATCTGGGCGCACCCATATTGACTGTTACCAGGCCATTTTTTTCTAATTTTGGACTGATGATGCCGCTCGCGGTTTCAACACTGATTTCATGCCGGCTGGTCAAACCCTGCTCAAGCACAAAACGTACAAAACACCGCGCGCCGTTACCGCACTGAGAAACTTCGCTGCCATCTGCGTTAAAAATACGGTATTTAAAATCGGCAATTTTAGAGGTTTCAACCAGCAAAAGCTGATCAAAGCCCACGCCAAATTGGCGATGAGCCAGTGTCTGGATTTGTTGCGTGGTGAACGTGAAAGATTGATTGATTGCATCAATCACCATAAAGTCGTTGCCCGCGCCGTGCATTTTTGTGAAATTTAAATTCATCTGCATATTATAAATGCTAGTACAAATTGATAGCACTTTATTACAATATTTTATGCGGATAATATAAAAAGTTAGGTAGAATAAGCAGTTAGGCATTGACCTGATTTTTATCCTTTAGCCTTTAGTGATAGAAATCATTTCATTTTTAATAATTTTTTCAAACTATCGAGTTTGAAATTTCCCCCAAGGCGCACAAATGAACGAATATCTTTTTACTTCAGAATCAGTTTCTGAAGGCCATCCAGACAAACTCGCAGACCAGGTATCAGATAGCATTTTAGATGCGATTCTTGCCCAAGACCCGACTGCACGCGTAGCCGCAGAAACTCTGGCAAATACTGGTTTAATCGTATTGGCTGGTGAAATTACCACGACGGCAAATGTTGATTATATTAAAGTTGCCCGCGACGCGATTAAACGTATAGGCTATGACAACACTGAATACGGCATCGACTACAAAGGTTGCGCGGTATTAGTGGCTTATGACAAACAATCGCCCGATATTGCACAAGGTGTTGATGGTGCGCATGATGACCCACTGGATCAAGGCGCAGGTGACCAGGGTTTGATGTTCGGTTACGCGGTAGATGAAACGCCGCAATTGATGCCGTTGCCGATTTGGCTGAGCCATCGCTTAATGGAGCGTCAAGCCGCATTGCGTAAAGATGGCCGTTTGCCATGGTTGCGTCCGGATGCAAAATCGCAAGTGACCATTCAATATGTAGATGGCAAACCTTACAAAATTGATACCGTATTAGTTTCAACGCAACATGCACCGGAAATGACTTTGGAAGCGGTGCGCGAAGCTACTATTGAAGAAATTATCAAGCCAATGTTGCCTAAAGAGCTGATTAAAGGCGAGATTAAATTTTTGGTAAATCCAACAGGCCGCTTTGTAGTAGGCGGTCCGCAAGGCGATTGCGGTTTAACCGGCCGTAAAATTATTGTCGATACTTACGGTGGAGCTGCACCTCATGGCGGCGGCGCATTTAGCGGCAAAGACCCATCAAAAGTAGACCGTAGCGCCGCTTATGCAGGGCGTTATGTCGCTAAAAATATTGTGGCAGCCGGTTTGGCTTCACGTTGTTTAGTGCAGGTAAGTTATGCCATTGGCGTAGCGCAACCTACCAGTATCATGGTGGAAACCTACGGCACCGGTAAGGTTTCAGATGAAGTGCTGACCAGATTGGTGCGCGAACATTTTGATTTACGTCCAAAGGGCATTGTCAAAATGTTAGATTTACTGCGTCCGATTTACGCTAAAACGGCAGCCTACGGCCATTTTGGCCGTGATGAACCTGAGTTTACCTGGGAAAATACCGACAAAGCGGCAGAACTTCGTGCCGCCGCCGGTTTGTAAGCTGTGCTTACTAAAAGTCGCTGCAGGATTTTAAGCCGGTAATTTCACTGGTATTTTTGAAGTTAAAAAGCCATTTAGTATCATCGAGCGAAAAACACTGCCCTGTGAGCCGCTATTAGAAAGGCTCGCAGGGCAGCGCTAGTGAAGGCATGCTAAAGCTAAAGAAAATATGGTGTTTTTTAGTGTAAATAAATACCGGTGTGAACCGGCCTTGCTTTAGTATTGCCTAAGCGCTGTATTTAGTTTTATAATTAGCAACCAAAACCGAGGAACGCTGCGAGATTTCGTTTACAAAACGACAATCCCAGGCTCGGTTTGCAAGGCAAAAGCCTTGTGAACGGCGTTCACCTAACCGTGCCAGACACGGGATGCAGGTGGACAATGTTGATTTGTCGTCTTTCTAAAAAACATCCCTTCTGGTCACAAAAATTTCATTTTTAAGGAATCACTGTGACTAATTTTACAGACTACGTTGTAGCAGACATCAATTTGGCCGCATTTGGCCGTAAAGAAATTGCCATTGCCGAAACTGAAATGCCAGGTTTAATGGCGATTCGTGAAGAATTCGCGCTCAATCTGCCATTAAGAGGCGCACGCATTACCGGTTCGCTACACATGACTATTCAAACTGCCGTGTTGATTGAAACGCTCAAAGATTTAGGCGCAGATGTGCGCTGGGCATCGTGCAATATTTACTCTACGCAAGACCATGCGGCCGCTGCTATTGCTGCTGGCGGTACGCCGGTATTTGCCATTAAAGGCGAAACCCTGACTGAATATTGGGATTACACGCACCGTATTTTCGACTGGCCTGCCGACGAAAGCGGCAAACCTGTTTACAGCAACATGATTTTGGATGACGGTGGCGATGCTACATTGTTATTGCATCTTGGTGCGCGCGCTGAAAAAGATTTATCAGTGATTGCAAAACCGACTTCTGAAGAAGAAATCTGCCTGTTTGATGCCATTAAAGCTAAATTAAAAGTTGACCCAACTTGGTATTCAGTGCGTTTGGCGCAAATTATCGGCGTGACTGAAGAAACTACCACTGGCGTGCATCGTTTGTATCAAATGCATAAAGAAGGCAAGTTGGCTTTCCCGGCGATTAACGTGAATGACTCCGTAACTAAGTCTAAATTTGATAATTTATACGGCTGCCGTGAGAGTTTAGTGGATGCGATTAAACGCGCTACTGACGTGATGATTGCTGGTAAAGTGGCCATCGTTGCTGGTTATGGCGATGTAGGTAAAGGTTCTGCACAAGCGTTGCGCGCGCTTTCTGCACAAGTCTGGGTAACGGAAATTGACCCAATCTGCGCATTGCAGGCGGCGATGGAAGGTTACCGAGTCGTTACCATGGATTATGCTTGTGAACATGGCGATATTTTTGTGACTTGTACCGGTAATTACCACGTGATTACACATGACCACATGGCAAAAATGAAAGATCAGGCGATTGTATGTAATATCGGCCATTTTGATAATGAGATTGACGTTGCATCACTAGAAAAATATGAGTGGGACGAAATCAAGCCACAGGTAGATCATGTGATTTTCCCCGATGGCAAAAAGATTATTTTGCTGGCAAAAGGCCGTTTGGTGAATTTGGGCTGCGGTACCGGTCATCCTTCTTATGTCATGAGTTCAAGCTTTGCCAATCAAACCATTGCGCAAATCGAGTTGTTTACGCAAACTGCTAATTATCCAGTCGGTGTTTATACTTTACCTAAACATTTGGATGAGAAAGTGGCAGTGTTGCAATTGAAAAAACTCAATGCTCAGTTGTCAACGCTAACTGACGTGCAAGCGGCTTATATTGGCGTATCGAAGCAAGGTCCATTTAAGCCAGATACTTATCGCTACTAACTTACTTTAAATAAGTGAAAGAGGTCACATGAAATTATTACTGGTTTGGTTGTTAAACGCGTTGGCGCTGTTGGCGGTGGCGTACTTTGTGCCAAATATTCATGTGGCCGGTTTTACTGCCGCTTTGGTAGCCGCATTGGTCATCGGGTTAGTCAATATGTTGATTAGGCCGATTCTTGTCATACTCACCCTGCCGATAACGATATTAACGTTGGGGCTTTTTATTTTGGTGATTAACGGCGTGCTGTTTTATATGGTTGGTCATTGGTTACAAGGTTTTGAGGTTAGAACGCTGATGGCAGGGATTATTGGTGCCATCGTTTATAGCGTGTTTTCCTGGCTGCTAACTGCGATTCTTATTGAAGATAAATAGACCATGACAGAAAAAGAATTACAAATGAAAACGCTTTCCAGCAAATTTGGGCTTAGCTTTGAGTTTTTCCCGCCAAAAACCGCAGAAGGCATGGATAAGCTGCGTGAAACACGGACGCAATTAGCCAAGTTTAACCCTGAGTTTTTTTCCGTAACGTTTGGTGCGGGCGGCTCAACGCGTGATAGAACCATGGAAACCGTGCTGGAAATTCAGCAAGAAGGCTATGCTGCCGCACCGCATATCTCCTGTATTTCCTCCAGCAAAGCAGAAATTCGTGACCTGTTGCTCGCGTACCAGGCGCATGGCATTAATCGTTTAGTTACACTACGTGGTGATGTGCCTTCGGGTGAGGTGAGTAGTGGCGATTTTCGTTATGCGGTGGAGTTGGTAGAATTTATTCGCGCTGAAACAGGCAGTCATTTTCATATTGAAGTTGCTGCCTACCCCGAGTTTCACCCTGAAGCCAGAACGCCTGCAGCAGATTTACTGAACCTTAAGCGAAAAGTAGATGCTGGTGCCGATTCGGCGATTACGCAGTATTTTTATAATGCAGATGCGTATTTCAGGTTTATAGACCAATGTGACGCAGCAGGCATTAACATCTCAATCGTGCCAGGCATAATGCCCATTTATAACATTACTCAATTGGCGCGTTTTTCCAGTATTTGCGGCGCAGAAATTCCTCGCTGGCTGAAAATGCGACTTGAGGAATATGGTGATGATATGGTGTCATTACGTGCTTTTGGGATAGATGTGGTGAGCGAGCTATGCAGTACTTTGCAAGCTAACGGCGTGCCCGGCCTGCATTTTTATACCCTGAATCAAGCAGCTGTGATTAGTAATATTATTGAAAATATCAGCGAATGAATATTTAAAGACTTGTTACCATAAAAAATCACGAAATAAAAAATTTCGTGATTTTTTATGGATGAATGTTTTTAAGATTAAAGCGACTTAATGCAAGGTCGGTTTATTTTTATTCAGTAGCGCATCTTCAATAAATAAATACTCTTTGGTTTTATCCGGCCCGGATTTACTTGCACCCCAGGTAGTCATCAGCACTATCCAGCGCATTTCTTCGATACTGATTTGTGGTTGCGGTAAATTCATGGCTAGTTCCAGCACCAGTTCACGTTGGGCGGTGTTAAGTATATTGGCTTGCACTAAAAATAGGATGAAGCCCAAGCTTTCACCGGTAATTTTTTTGAGTTCATCGTCAGTAAAAATACGCGTGCTGACGTACTGAGGATTTTTAAACACTTCGGGCTGATTGGTCATTAATTCAAGCTGGTTAAACCAATCAAAAGCGCCGCTAATGTCTTGCTCATCAAATCCTGCAGCAGACAACTCTTTCGAGAGTGTATCTTCGTCAGGTCTAAACTGTGTATCAATGTAATTCTCAAACATATAAACCAATACTTCAAACATAGTGTTTATCCTTAAATTAGAATTATTCTTAAATAAAGTGTGATGGTTCATGCCTCAATCTAAGACCATAAATCATAATTTGCTAAGATAGAGGTCGCAAGTTACACAATTTTTTGATAATTTCCGCCTGCCAGGCTTGCAACCCTCCCTTCTAACTCCAATAGCATTAGCATGGATGAAACTTCACTTACCGTCAAGTCACTCAAATGGACTAAGCTTTCTAATGAAGTGGGCTCAAAACCCATTAAAGTAAGTAGCGGATTATTGGCAGTAACGCTCTTGCCATGAGCACTTTCCGAGGTGTTTTTAGAAGAAGAGTTATTTATAGCCAGCTTATTTAAGTCCAGCTCCTCTACAATATCCTGCAGATTATCTACCAGTTTTGCACCTTGTTTAATCAGTTGATGGCAGCCTTTAGACATAGGCGAATGAATTGAGCCTGGAATAGCAAATACTTCACGGCCCTGTTCTGCACTTAAACGTGCGGTAATTTGCGAGCCACTTTGTAGGTTGGCTTCAACCACCAGGCAGCCCAAACTTAAGCCGCTGATAATACGGTTCCGTTTCGGAAAGTTTTGCGGTTTGGAAGGCGTGCCTATGGCGAATTCAGAAATAATGAGGCCATGCTCTACAATTTGATGCGCTAAATCGCGGTGCCTGGCTGGGTAAACAATATCTAGGCCTGTGCCAACCACGGCGATGGTCGCCCCTTTGATTTTAAGTGCGCCACGGTGGGCTGCGCCGTCTATGCCAAGCGCTAAACCGCTGACGATACACAAGCCATAGCCACATAAGCCTTCAGCAAATGCTTCGGCGTTTTTCTCCCCTTGTACAGAGGCATTGCGACTACCTACGATGGCAATGCTGGGCTGGTTTAATAGGTCAAGATTACCTTTTGCGTAAAGAAAAGGCGGCGGATCGCTAATTTCCAGCAGAGCTTTAGGGTAGTGAGCATCGGCTAAAGTAACAAGATGGTTATTGGCTTGAGATAGCCACTGTAGAGAGTCGCTCAGTGCATTTTCATCAATGCCTTTGGTAATTTCAGCGGCAATTTTTTCTGAAACAACTTCTGTGAGCTGTTTGTAGCTCGCTGCATAAACATTGGCGGGACTGCCAAATATTTTTAAAAGCTGACAAAATGTTTGTGAGCCTATGCCATGAATACTACTCAGGCTAATCCACAGCGCTTGTTCTGAGGCCTCTTCGCTGTGGTTTAGGTGCATGGCGTAAAGTGGTAATTAAGGCGTATTGACTGAGTCTAAGGTATTGATGGGTTCAGATGCCTGCATGATTAAGGCGTAAGACACTCGGTCAAACACACGGAATACCATCAATAGGCCGACGCGCTCGTCAGGGAGCTTAACCATGCCAGGTTTAAGGGCTAGTTCACCTGCTACGGCTACTTTTCTCACCGCTGTTTTTTTATCATATTCAGGGTCTTTAATCACGCGTCCGTAACGGTTAATAGCCAGCACATGACCAACCTCCAGCCCATCTGCAGCGCCGCGACTGATAGATACAATGCTTTCCGGTCCTGCCTCGGCCACACCACCATAAACATGGATGATACGTCCTGATATTTGCGATTCAGGGGCATGCGGCACAAAGTTGGTGACCACTTCTTCACCGACAGACACTAATCTATCTTTTGTGAAAATTTCCTCTTTGGCTTTGGAAATGTTAGCGCTTGCCGGCTCGCCGTATTTGGTGATTCTGGCATCCCCCAAATAAGTTGCTTCCACACCCAACACTTCTTTTGTATCCGGATCTATTAAGGTTTGACCTGGGCGATAAATATACCAATTGAGTGCATCGCCTTCTGCAATGTTGCTGATGTAAACCCGTGTACCGGGGCTTAATACCACGCGGTTATCTTGCCCGGCAATAATTCTGGGGGAGGCGGCTAATTGATCTTTTTCAATCACCAGTGGTTGGTTTAGAAATGGTGCAATCGCATTTAGCGGAATGCTAGAAATGGCTGCTTTATCCAAGGGTTCTACTACTATGCCTGGTTCTAATGTAACAGTTTCGCGTAACAACCGTAATTGCGGGTTGCCGCTACTCATGTCAAGAAATACAACATCACCAGGATAAATTAGATGCGGATTTTTAATTTGTTCACGGTTGAGTTTCCACACATTTGGCCACAGCCAGGGGTCTTTCAGAAATTTTCCGGAAATTCCCCATAAAGTATCGCCTTTCACCACCACGTGGCGATCCGGGTGATCGTTTTTGAGCGCAATTTCTTGTGCATTAGCTTGTAAGCTCATGCAACAAAGTATGAGCAGCGTTATAATGTGGCGGAACATATATTGATGACCTCGGTCAAAAATGCATTAGAAAATATACGGTTAAAAAGTAGGCACAAACCGTGAAATTACGTTAAATTTAGCACGTAATCCATTCAACAATCAAGCTTTTATGGAAAAATAAAGGCTTTAATTAGGAAACAATCGCGCTTTTATGGCAATTTTAGACATCCTTAATTATCCGGACCCGCGTCTGCACACGGTAGCAAAGCCTGTGAAAGAGGTTGATGCGAACATTCGCCGCCTGATCGAAGACATGGCGGTCACCATGTACGATGCGCCGGGCGTGGGCCTGGCGGCAACACAGGTTAATCAGCACATACAACTGCTGATTATAGATACCAGTGAAACGAAAGATCAGTTGCAAGTGTTCATTAATCCCAGGATTATTGAAAAAAGCGGCGTGCAAGAATACGAAGAAGGCTGCTTATCCGTGCCCGGTGTGTATGAAAGTGTGACGAGGGCAGAAATAGTAAAGGTTGAAGCACTTGATAAAAGCGGCAAAAAATTCACTTTAATCGCTGAAGGTCTATTAAGCGTATGTATTCAACATGAAATGGACCACTTACTGGGTAAAGTATTTGTGGAGTATTTATCACCGCTCAAACGTAACCGCATTAAAAATAGAATGTTGAAGTTAAAGCGTGATCGTTAACAATTTACTTTTAACGACTTGCTTTTAACGACTTGCTTTTTCTGCGTTTCGGTTGGTTCGATAAGCTCACTTATGAGTATAGCAAACGCAAACGCTGCGATATTTTATGTTTCCGGAGTTGGTCGAAGAGCTGTTAAATTCATCTAAATTAATATGAAAACAATAACAATATGAAAATAATATTTGCCGGTACACCGGAATTTGCCGTGCCTGCCTTGGCCGCGCTTATCGCCGCAGGGCATGACATCGTTATGGTACTCACCCAGCCAGACCGGCCCGCAGGGCGTGGTATGAAACTTAAAGCCAGTCCGGTAAAAGTGCTTGCGGAACAGCATCAGCTTAACATTTTTCAGCCAGAAACCTTAAAAGATGTTGCTGTACAAGCGCAGATTAACGGCGTAAATGCAGATGTGATGATTGTCGCGGCTTACGGTTTGATTATCCCAACCGTGATTTTAAATATGCCGCGTTATGGTTGCTATAACATTCACGCCTCGTTATTGCCTCGCTGGCGTGGTGCCGCGCCGATTCACCGCGCGCTACTGGCCGGCGATACAGAAACAGGCGTGACAATTATGGAAGTAGTGCCAGCGCTTGATGCAGGCGCCATGATAAGTAAAGGCGTAGTGCCCATTCTTGACACCGATACCACACAAACCTTGCATGACGCACTTGCCGGTATTGGTGCTGATTTAATGGTACAAACCATGCGAGAGTTGGCTACAAATGGCCGAATACCGAGCATTCCGCAAGACGAAAGCTTGGTTACATACGCGCACAAATTAGAAAAAAGCGAATCGAAAATTGATTGGCAGAAAAGTGCAGTA
>PHCL01000402.1 GCA_002842195.1 Betaproteobacteria bacterium HGW-Betaproteobacteria-20
CCACTGCCGATAAAAAATTTAGCGTCAGGCGTAATCCGCCTACCCTCAATCGTGCCGCGTATAGCCAAACCAGCACTAATGCTTAACTGACGAAGCTCGTGCAAGCTTTCTTCGTAATCATTATCGCCAAAATCCACACTAACCATAATGGCAGCATCGCCGCCACCTGGTCTTTCAAACATATCTTTCAATGCTTATTCTTCGCCTTCTGCTGAAGTAATACTCACCATACGCGCTGGCACAATGGTAGAAATTGCATGCTTGTAGACCATTTGTGTGACGGTATTTTTAAGCAAAATGACATACTGATCAAATGAATCCACCTGACCTTGTAATTTAATACCATTGACGAGATAAATAGAAACAGCGACGTGTTCTTTACGTAAGGCGTTAAGAAATGGGTCTTGTAACATTTGCCCTTTTTGAATCATGACTTTCTCCTATTACTTGGAGTTAAATAAATATTACATAACATCAGCAACATTGCCAATACTACTCCGACGGGAATTTAAGAACAATGCAATTTGTTCAATTGCTTTAACCCTAACTCTCAAACTCACAACTAATATGTAGCAGATACCGGTAATTTCAATAGTAAATACGAATATAACCGTTACTTTAGTACCGAATAGATTCTTTCCAGCACTTCTTCTTTACCCAATAATGCCATTACCTGGTCTATGCCAGGCGATTGCGTAATCCCGGTTAGCGCTACACGTAATGGCATCGCCACTTTAGGAAACTTAAGCGCATTACTAGTGACTGCAGTCTCTATCGCATGATGGATAGGCTCGACTTGCCAATCAACACTTTTTAGCGACTCAACCAGTGCCGCAATGATAGGTTTAATGTCTGCAGTCAAATGCTTTTCAGCCGCAATCGGGTCTATCACTGGCTTTTGGTAAAAGTAAGCAACACTGCTTGCAAGCTCATTTAAGGTGTGTACACGGTCTCTATATAAATCAATGACCTGAGATAAATTCGGTTGATAGCTAACAGCAACCCCCAACTTTGCTAAGCGTTTAATAATATCACCTGCAAGATAGGTATTATCTGCCTGTTTAATGTAATGCGCATTTAACCAGTTAAGTTTTTCTGTATTAAATTGCGCAGCAGACGGCGTGATATGGTCTAAATCAAACCATTCGGCAAATTGTTGTTTGCTAAATACCTCTTCATCACCATGACTCCAGCCCAAGCGCGCTAAATAGTTAATCACGGCTTCCGGCAAGTAACCGTCCTCGTCATATTGCATTACACTCACAGCACCATGACGCTTGGAAAGTTTTTGACCGTCATTACCTAGAATCATGGACAAATGTGCGTATTGCGGGATTCTGATTTTAGAATCTATATCAGCCAACGCTTTTAGCATATTGATTTGGCGCGGCGTATTATTCACATGGTCATCTCCCCGAATCACTTGAGTG
>PHCL01000014.1 GCA_002842195.1 Betaproteobacteria bacterium HGW-Betaproteobacteria-20
TTGATAATCTTAATCAATGGATTGACTGCCGGGCCTGCGGTATCTTTGTAGGGGTCACCAACCGTATCGCCAGTTACAGCGGCTTTATGCGCCTCTGAACCTTTGCCGCCGTGGTTGCCATCCTCGATATATTTTTTGGCATTATCCCAAGCACCACCACCTGTACACATGGAAATTGCGACAAATAAACCCGTAACAATCGTACCCATCAGCATGCCACCTAATGCTACAGGACCCAGTAACAAGCCCACTGCAACGGGTACTGCGACTGGCAGCAGTGATGGAATCATCATCTCTTTAATAGCCGCTGTGGTGAGCATGTCTACGGCTTTACCGTATTCCGGTTTGCCAGTGCCATCCATAATGCCTTTGATTTCACGGAATTGGCGGCGGACTTCTTCAACTACCGCACCAGCGGCACGA
This sequence comes from Betaproteobacteria bacterium HGW-Betaproteobacteria-20, assembly GCA_002842195.1. Lineage (GTDB taxonomy): Bacteria > Pseudomonadota > Gammaproteobacteria > Burkholderiales > Methylophilaceae > Methylotenera. Next base: position 424 of record PHCL01000014.1, read on the forward strand.
CCTACAGCCTCCATCGCCATGGCAGCGAACAAGAACGGAATCAAACCACCTATAAATAAGCCGATAATGACCATTGGGTCGCTTAAATCGAACTTAGTCACAATGCCTGCACCTTCCAGCTTGTGCGTGTAATCGGCAAATAATACCAATGCCGCTAAGCCTGCAGAGCCAATCGCATAACCTTTGGTAACGGCTTTGGTAGTGTTGCCGACGGCATCTAACGGGTCTGTTACATCACGCACTTCTTTTGGTAAGCCAGCCATTTCAGCAATACCGCCAGCGTTATCGGTAATTGGCCCATAAGCATCTAGCGCCACCACAATGCCTGCCATGCTCAACATAGACGTAGCAGCAATCGCTACGCCATACAGGCCGCCCAAATGGTGTGATACGAAAATTGCAATACATACTGAAAGCACAGGCCAGGCTGTTGACTTCATTGCAATGCCTATCCCCGCAATAATGTTGGTTGCGTGGCCGGTAGTTGAGGCTTGCGCGATGTGTTTTACCGGTGCGTAATCGGTGCCTGTATAGTATTCAGTAATCCACACCAATGCTGCGGTGAGTATCAGGCCAACTGCACATGCGCCAAATAATTGATTAGCGGAAACGGTTAACTCGCCAGCGGTTAAGCCTTCTGGAAAAATTTTTATCGTCACAAAATAAAATGCCGCCAATGACAACGTGCCAGCAACTGCCAGACCTTTATACAATGCGGGCATGACGTTTTTCATGCCTGGCGAGGCCTTAACAAAGAAGCAGCCAATAATAGAAGCTACAATAGAAACCGCAGCTAACATGAGCGGGTAAAGAATGGCGCCAGTACTTTGAATGAGCAGGCTGCCTAGCACCATGGTGGCGATTAAAGTCACAGCATAGGTTTCAAATAAGTCAGCCGCCATCCCTGCACAATCACCGACATTATCACCAACATTATCGGCAATCACGGCTGGATTACGCGGGTCATCCTCTGGAATGCCGGCCTCTACTTTACCGACTAAGTCTGCGCCTACATCAGCGCCTTTAGTAAAGATGCCGCCACCTAAACGTGCAAAAATAGAGATGAGGGATGAGCCAAATGCCAAACCGATTAGCGGGTCTAGGTTAACGCTCTGTCCAGCGGCTGTCATTGAAGCCAAAAACCAGTAAAAACCAGCTACGCCAAGTAAGCCCAAGCCGACTACTAACATGCCCGTAATTGCTCCGCCTTTAAATGCAACATCAAGTGCCGGCGCTATTCCGCCTGTGGCCGCCTGTGCGGTACGCACGTTAGCTTTTACTGAAACATTCATGCCAATAAAGCCACAAGCGCCCGAAAGCACTGCGCCTAGCACAAAGCCCACGGCGGTTGTAATGCCCAAAAATATACCGATTAAAATAGCCAGGACCACGCCGACCAGGGAAATCGCCTTATATTGACGCGCTAAATAAGCTGCTGCTCCTTGTTGAATCGCCCCCGCAATTTCTTGCATACGCGCATTACCCGCAGGTAAATTGCTAATCCATTTGCTCATTACTACACCGTATAACACCGCCAAAACAGCAGCGCCAACAGCAATCATCAATTCAACTGACATAACTTCTCCCTATCTAAATTTTTATAAACCGTGACTAAAAAATATTTTTTTTAAACGTTAAAAATAAAACTAGTGCGAACTAAAACTTAATATGAACAGTACCTAAATTAAACAAAAGCCAAGTACAAAAAATTTTTGTGAAAATATGAAGTAAACAAGCAAAGCCACATTAATTGATTGATGTAACTAATTTGTAACAACGGCTCATTATTGCACTATTAAGCGAGCCTAACAACCACTAGATTTAATAAGAAAAATTCGTCTCCAGCATGATTACCCCGAGTGTTAAAAAAACTGGTTTTTTTGTTAAATTCAACCTGCCTTCCTAGGCTCTGCCCTGAGAGCCTTTTAAATAAAGGCTCTCAGGGCAGTATTTTTCTCTCGTAGGATTTTTACCGGTGTTTGTGCGTTAAAAACGGTCTCTTCAGCACACTCAATTATTATCAATTAAATCATCCGCAAAAGTCATCAGATGCACAAAGTGCATGCCCGCAAAATTGGATTTACAGAAAAAAGCTTTTAGTCGGCTTTTGCCGCTAATCTGGCTAATGCGGCGCCTAGTGCTGTGCCAGATAATTTTTCAGCAAGCTGCTGCAGGTCAATAGCCGCCTTATGGCTTAGTTTTTTGACGACCTTCGGTTTGGTTTGCGGGGTAGATTTTACTTGCACTTTTACTCGAATTGCAGTAACTTCACACCCTTGCTTTTCTAGCTTAATCAATAGGCTAGGAATGCACAATTTAATTTTTGCAGCCACGGCATTGTTGTCTGCAAATAGCGATAACTGCTTGTTTTTAATGTCGCTGGCATGGCTAAGCTGCGCTAAATTGTCAGGTGCAATTGCAAGCCAAATTTCTTGCGCAATTTGCGCTTTTTTTGCGTGTGCTTTGAGTGCAATCAGCTCAGGCTGTGCAAGTAGTGCGTTAAATTGGCGCATAGTGGCAAGTGTTGCAGGTACGGAGGGTGCTTAAAAATATTATGAATATCATCTTTGTCTCAAATAGTATGGCGAAAGCGAAAACGTTGTCGGTGCTGCAAGTGAGCATGATTGCGCTCACCTTGATATCGTTGCCAGTATTGCTTACTTTATTGCTGATTGTGCCACAGGAAACGGCGGTGCAACAGGGGGTGAAGTCATTGATTCCCGAACAGCTTAGATTTTCTTTTAATAATCCACAAAAACACCTCGATGCTTATGCCGTGCAACTAGGTGAAATGCAAGCGCGTATGATGCGTTTAGATGCGCAAGGTGAGCGCTTAGGCAAGTTGGCAGGCGAGAAGCCGGACTCGCCAACAAAGCCCTTGCCCAAAGCGAATAGCGGTGGCCCTTTGGTGCTAAATGCGCCTATGACAGAATTGAATTTGCAAGACGAAATTGCAAAATTAACATCGGAAATTGAGTTTCAAACAGATCACTTAAGTAGCCTGGAAGCCAAGCTTTTACAACAAAGTGTGCTAAAAGATACTTTACCTAACAGCAGCCCGGTTGATGCGGCTTACAACTCTTCAAGCTATGGTTGGCGTGTAGATCCTTTTAATGGCAACAAAGCCTTTCATGAGGGTTTGGATTTTTCTGCAGCCACAGGCACTCCCATACGGGCGGCGGCGGGTGGCATCGTGTCGTTTGCCGAGCAAACGGTCGATTATGGTAAACTGGTCAAAATTGATCATGGTTCGGGCTTGGAGACGCGTTATGCGCACAGTTCGAAACTATTGGTTAAAGTCGGTGAACGCGTAGAAAAAGGGCAAGTTGTTGCCGAGGTCGGCAGTACCGGCCGCTCAACAGGACCACATTTGCATTATGAAATAAGGTTAAATGGCAATGCGCTAGACCCCAGAAAATACCTGACTGCAGGCAATTGAAAAGATAATTAACAGCCCCATATCACTCCGTAAACAACCCATTTAAATTTTTAATATCTTACTTTATTCCATCTAAACCTCTGTGCATTCAACATTGCATAGTTGTTTTTTTACCTTTAAGCGGAAAGCGCATCACTTCATGATTTCAACGATGTTCAAAAAAATATTCGGCAGCCGTAACGATAGGCTGGTTAAACAGTACGCGCAAAAAGTACAAAGTATCAATGCGCTAGAACCAGCCATGCAAGCATTGTCAGATGAGGCGTTGCGGGCGAAAACTGAAGAGTTCAAACAGCGCTATATCAAAGGTGAAACCTTAGACCAGTTATTGCCAGAAGCTTTTGCGGTAGTGCGTGAGGGTGGGGTCCGTGCGCTAGGCATGCGCCATTTTGATGTGCAAATGATAGGCGGCATGGTGTTAAACGCCGGCAAAATTGGTGAAATGCGTACAGGTGAAGGTAAAACGCTGGTGGCTACGTTACCGGTTTACCTAAACGCGCTGACTGGCAAGGGCGTGCATGTGGTGACGGTGAATGACTATCTTGCCAAGCGTGATGCAGAATGGATGGGCAAGCTTTACAATTTCCTGGGTTTGAGCATCGGTATTAACTTATCGCAAATGCCCACCGATGTGAAACGTCAAGCCTATGCCGCCGACATTACCTACGGTACTAACAATGAATATGGCTTTGATTACCTGCGCGACAACATGGTGCATGAGCGTGAAGGCCGTGTGCAGCGCGGTTTGAATTATGCCTTGATTGATGAAGTCGATTCGATTTTGATTGATGAAGCACGTACGCCTTTAATTATTTCAGGTCAGGCGGATGGCAGCATTGCACTTTATAACCAAATCGATGTGGTTGCAGCCAAGCTGATTGCACAGACTGAAGAAGAAGGCGCAGGTGACTTTTGGGTCGATGAAAAAGGCCAAAATGTAGTGTTGTCCGAGCAGGGGCATGAACATGCAGAAAATTTACTGACCGAGTCAGGTATGTTGCCTGAAGGATCAAGTTTGTATGAAGCTGCCAACATTACACTAGTGCATCATTTGTACGCATCATTGCGCGCGCGTAATCTTTATCATAGAGATCAACACTATGTGGTGCGTGATGGTGAAATTGTCATTGTGGATGAAATTAACGGGCGCATGATGCCAGGTCGTCGCTGGTCAGATGGCTTGCATCAAGCGGTTGAAGCTAAAGAAGGGGTAGAGATTCAAAAAGAAAACCAGACGCTGGCATCTATTACTTTCCAGAATTACTTCCGTATGTATGCCAAACTTTCAGGCATGACAGGTACCGCAGATACCGAAGCTTACGAATTTAATCAGATTTATGGCCTGGAAACTGTAGTGATTCCAACGCACCGCCCTATGTTGCGTAAAGATAATATGGATAAAGTCTATCGTACTGCGTCAGAAAAATACGCCGCAGTTATTTTAGATATTAAAGATTGTCAAAGTCGCGGCCAACCAGTGTTGGTGGGTACGACTTCAATTGAAAACTCGGAACTCATTTCTAATTTATTGAACGCAGAAAAATTAGAACACCAAGTCTTAAACGCAAAACAACATGAACGCGAAGCGCACGTGATTGCGCAGGCAGGCCGCCCTGGCGTGATTACCATTGCCACCAATATGGCGGGTCGCGGTACAGACATTGTGTTGGGCGGTAACCCTGAGTCTGATATTGAAGCAGTTAAAAACGACGAGACACTCACGGATGCTGAAAAAGCATCGCGTATAGATGTACTCAAGGCTGAATGGCAACAGCGTCATGACGCTGTGTTAGTCGCGGGCGGTTTGCATATTGCCGGCACTGAGCGTCATGAATCTCGCCGTGTGGATAATCAATTGCGCGGTCGTTCAGGTCGCCAGGGCGATCCGGGTTCCAGCCGCTTCTATCTTTCATTAGAAGATCAACTGCTACGTATTTTTGCATCTGACCGTGTTTCTGCGATTATGGAAAAACTCAACATGCCTGAGGGTGAGGCGATTGAGCACCCATGGGTGACCCGTGCCATTGAAAATGCACAACGTAAAGTTGAAGGCCGTAACTTTGATATTCGCAAACAATTATTAGAATACGATGATGTAGCCAATGATCAGCGTAAAGTGATTTACGAGCAACGCAATGAGCTGTTAGAAGCCGCAGATGTAGGCGAGACTATTCAAGCCATGCGAGAAGATGTACTTGTCAGTATGATTGCAACGCACATTCCACCCAATAGCGTTGAAGAACAATGGGATGTGCAGGGCTTAGAAAGGGAACTTAAAGCAGAAGCTGGCTTAGAAATCCCGTTGCAGAAAATGTTGGAAGATAATCCAGACTTGCATGAAGAAACCTTACGTGAACGAGTGATTGAATCGGCAAATAATGCGTATGCGGCGAAAGAAGATCTGGCTAGCCCGGATGTGATGCGTCAATTTGAACGCTCGGTGATGTTGCAAAGCCTGGATAATCATTGGCGTGAACATCTGGCTGCACTCGATCATTTACGCCAAGGCATACATTTGCGTTCATATGCGCAAAAAAACCCCAAACAGGAATATAAACGCGAAGCGTTTGAATTGTTTGAAGACTTGCTGAATGCAGTGAAAAGTGAAGTTACAAAAGTCACCATGCTAGTGCAAGTAAAAACAGAAGCAGATATTGTGCCCAAGGAAAAGCCGGTAGAGGTGGAAAATGTGCATTATCAACATGCGGATTATGATGAGGCTTTGGCTAACCCTGCTGAAGCTGAGTCCGCGCAATTAGCCAGCGGTGAGCCAGTGGTGCGTGAAGGTGTAAAAATTGGCCGTAACGATCCTTGCCCGTGTGGGTCAGGTAAGAAATACAAGCAATGCCATGGTATTTTGAGATAAACCCTCAAGCTAAAGCATTCGGTTAATTTTCAGGTAATAAAGAAAATGTCAGAAAATACCACACTAGAAGTTAAATCACCTTGTATTAGCGTATGTGCGATAGATGACTTAACTGGATTTTGCCAGGGCTGTTATCGCACGGTAGATGAAATTAAAGACTGGTGGAATATGGAGGCAGTGGCACAAAAAACCCTGCTTGCAACACTGGAAAAACGACAGCAGCAACTAGTTAATTTTGATGATTAACGTTTTTTGGTATTCACCAATCGTGCGCGACCGCCAGCGCTTTAAAAGTTAATAGTTTTTGGAATCAATCATGCTGATAATGCGGGTTTTTGCATTTAAGCTCAGTTGTATAGTGCTGTTATTTTCAATGTTATTTCTAATACCCTTAACAGCATCACTCAATATATGTAATTGTCGGTTAAAGCGAATACAAGAGTCACAAATAAGAAAATGAAACTTCAGTTTCATGCGGTCCGGCCATGGCAAAGGCCCATCTAAAGACTGAGAAATGATTTTGCTCGCATCTTTACATGTAATAATTAATTTCAATTTTATCAATCTTTCAGCCAATTCATCTCCAGACACTTCCTTAATCCCATACGGGCTCTGTATAGCATTACCCAAACATTGGTCGCAGTGGCTTGCAGTTCATTACAAATAATTTCATTATCAGTTTCGTGCAAGTCGCGCATCAGAAAAACTGTGGCTAATCTGGCTGGCAACTTGTCCACGCAATCACTTAGTACGCTTAAAAATTGCTTCTGTTCAAGGGCATTATCAGGCATATCTAATGTTTGAGGTTTATCCAGCCAATGACCCGATTTGTCGAAAAAATCATCCATGCTGCTATCAGATGCATCTAAGTCAGTAAAATCAGACAGTGGTTGCTCGTGAATTTTTTTGCGATACAAGTCAATAATTTTATGTTTGAGTATGCCTGTCAGCCAAGTACGTGCAGACGAATCGCCTTCAAAGTTATTACCTTTAATGGCGGCTAGCATGGTTTCTTGTACGGCGTCTTCTGCTTCGTGCGGGTCACGTAGTCTTGCCAGGGCGAAGCGGTATAAATAATCACCATGTTCATTGAGCCAGTCGTTCACATTTGGGGTCATCAAATTTACCTAGACTTTTGTTTAACTGAATTCAGATAACACACTGAATGTAAAAGTTCATTATAGCGTGGCGCTTACCAAATGTTGCTAGCGTGACAATCGATTATGTTATAACACACAAGGTGACAATTACATCAATTCGTATTGAACAACATGTACGCATCAATTGATAAGTACACTCTGATATTCAGCGAATTTTTTCTTAGACACCTAATAATATCTGGCTTTTTACATTGATCTTAAGTAAAATGCGCATGTTTGTTAAGTGCGGGTAGGGTGCTATGGATTTACTTTTTGCAATTAGCATTAAAGTAACAAACAAGCAGCTTATAAGTAACTTACTACACTTTCGTTGTTGAGGAAATGCTGATTATTTTCCTTTTATAAAAAAGCAGCATGACGTATAATGCTGCCCATGCGCCCGTAGCTCAGCTGGATAGAGTACTTGGCTACGAACCAAGGGGTCGGGCGTTCGAATCGCTCCGGGCGCACCATAAAAAACAAAGGCTTGCAGATTAACGTCTGTAAGCCTTTTGTCTTTATATAGAGTTTATGTGTAAGCCTTTGTCTAAGGGCAGTTTCAGCATATAAATGCGGCTCATGGTATGTGCTTGGCAAATCAATTTTGATGAGGGTCAAGGCCTGTGTTTTCGGCTAGTTATTCGTTGCGTACACGCAAAAAACTTGCAAATTTGGGTCTACCCTTAGCTGTTTTGTCTCGATATGTGTAGGTGATAAGGCTGCCAATTTTAGGTGGATGTTCGCGTTGTACGTCACTAAAGCCGGAGCCAAGCTTAAAGCGTATGCCTTCGGGCGTTTCTACTTCTAACGCACCGAGTTTATCCTTATATTTGCCCCGTCCAGATATATGCCGCACAACCGTTGCTTCGGCATCGTATAGCATTTTTAATTTAAGTAGTACGTCGCTACGCCCTGTTATATAGGGCGCGTCGGCTCTATGTAACATGAGCCCTTCCCCACCTTTTGCAACCACTTGTTTAAGCCGTGTGGCGAGTGCTGTTTCATCATTAACACGAAATTGCGTGACTGCTTTCAGGTGTGGGATATTCGCTTGCTTGACAATCTCGGTAATGCGATTTGCTCGCGCTTGAAATGTGCCAGACGCGTTTGGCAATTCAAACACAAGGAATGAAATGTCGCGCCATTCTTCGTCTACAGGTATGATTTTTCGAACCGCGCCAGAAAGTGTATCGAACTTGCCTCGCGCAAGCCACAGTTCGCCATCAAGCGGTATGACCGGAAGTCTTTGAGTAAACCACTTGGGGGCTGATATGGCGCGCCCAGTGCGGGTATGGAATGTGTGGCCATCCCACACTGCGCGTACGCCATCAAACTTTTCGCTCACTAAATATTTTCGTACATCGATGCCACGCTGGTATATCTGCGCTAGTAATACTTCGGATGAGTTACGCTTGGTATCATATTTATGGGCGTTATTTTGCTCGGTGATATTTTGTGCAGTAGAGGGGGTTGAAAAGAGCGCGCTGGTGACGGCGATTAAAAATAAACGGCGGATTAAATTCATTAGGATAGTCTAAAGCAATAAGCAAGGCAGTGGGTCAGTTGTTATCGGTATATCGCATATCCTTCAAGTTATTATAATAAATATTATTTCCTAACTATCAAATGCAGGCTAGCTATTGCTGAAAAAGGCGATTTAAGCAATAATTTAGTCTTTGTAAAAAAGTAGTTATAAAACTGACTTTTTGAAGAATTCAATCAAGGTTTTATCTGATTTTCTATCAAACTTAAATTTTGTCTAAAGTTTAAGTTATATTCAAATCGTAAAACTTTAAGTTAATCATTAGGGAGAAAATTATGGCAACACGTAAAGACCTAGCCAACGCAATCCGTGCGTTATCTATGGATGCGGTACAAAAAGCTAACTCTGGTCATCCAGGTGCGCCTATGGGTATGGCAGAAATTGCTGAAGAGCTTTGGAATCACCATTTAAGCCATAACCCAAAAAATCCTGAGTGGGCAAATCGTGACCGTTTTGTTCTTTCTAATGGTCACGGTTCAATGTTAATCTACTCATTGCTACACCTCACGGGTTATGCATTGCCGATGGATGAGATTAAAACATTCCGTCAATTACATTCAAAATGTGCCGGTCACCCTGAATACGGTTATGCACCAGGCGTTGAAACAACCACTGGCCCGTTAGGTCAGGGTATTGCTAACGGCGTTGGTTTTGCGATGGCTGAAAAATTGCTTGCTGACCAGTTTAACAAGCCAGGCCACAACATTGTTGACCATAACACATATGTGTTCCTGGGCGACGGCTGTATGATGGAAGGCGTTTCTCACGAAGCTTGTGCACTTGCCGGTACTTGGGGTTTGGGTAAATTAACTGCATTCTGGGATGATAACGGCATTTCTATTGATGGTCATATCGAGGGTTGGTACACTGACGATACCGCTAAACGTTTTGAATCTTACGGCTGGCATGTTCAATCAGTAGATGGTCATGATGTGAATGCAATTCATAATGCCATTGAAGCAGCTAAAAAAGTAACAGACAAACCATCATTAATCTGTTGTAAAACCGAGATTGGTATGGGTTCACCAAACAAATCAGGTTCACATGATTGCCACGGTTCTGCATTAGGTTTGGAAGAGGTTGCCGCAACACGTGCAAACATTGGTTGGAACCACGAGCCGTTCGTAATTCCAGATGATGTATATGCAGGGTGGGATGCGACAGCTAAAGGCGCTGCTGCTGAAGCAGCTTGGAATGATAAATTTGCAGCTTATGCTAAAGCTTTCCCAGCTGAAGCTGCTGAATACAAACGCCGTATGACAGGTGATTTGCCAGCTAACTGGAAATCAGCTACTGATGCAATTATCGCGGCTACAAACGAAAAAGCTGAAGGTGTAGCAACACGTAAAGCTTCACAAAACGTAATCGGTGCATTAGCGCCAATCTTGCCAGAATTCTTAGGTGGTTCAGCTGACTTAACGGGTTCTAACCTCACTTCATGCAGCAGTTTTGTGCACGTTGATGCGAAAAAACCAGGTAACTACATTTCATACGGCGTACGCGAATTCGGCATGTTCGCCATTATGAACGGTATGGCATTGCACGGTGGTTTAATTCCATTCGGCGGTACATTCCACATGTTCTCTGACTATGCAAAAAGCGCATTGCGTATGGCGGCATTG
>PHCL01000403.1 GCA_002842195.1 Betaproteobacteria bacterium HGW-Betaproteobacteria-20
GTGAGTTGCCGCGCACGATCTGACCGGAAGTTCATATAGACCACTAAATCACCATCTTCCAAGTGAGTATGGGCTTCGTCTGCCTGCCTTATAGTGGTACATTTTACAAATTCATCATTCTCACCGCGCGCATAAGCGGCTTGCAAGGCTTCATCGGCGGTTGCATAAGTAAATTCGCCGATACCTTCGGTAATCAGTGCGTAAGCGGCTTCTACACGTGGCCAGCGTTTATCACGGTCCATGCTGTAAAAGCGGCCGCTTATAGATAGGATTTTTCCTACGCCCAGTTCACGTACTTTAGCTTCAAGCGCTGATAAATATGGCGCGGCGCTGATAGGCGGCGTGTCGCGGCCATCTAAAAAGGCATGTACATATATTTTAGTTAAACCTAGTTTTGCGGCCATTTCCAGCATGGCAAAAATGTGAGAATAGTGACTATGCACACCGCCATCCGACAAAAGACCTAGAATATGCAAGGCTTTATTATTCTTTTTGACGTCCAATAGTGCGGCTTTCAGGGCCGCATGCTCAAAAAATTCACCGGTTTTAATGCTGTTGTTGATGCGCTCAAAATCCTGAAACACTACGCGACCTGCGCCAATGTTAAGATGACCCACTTCAGAGTTACCCATTTGCCCGTCTGGCAAGCCCACGTAATGTTCAGAGGCGTTAATCAGCGTGTGTGGCTGGTTATTCCAAAGTGCGTCTATATTCGGCTTGCGCGCCAGGGCAATGGCGTTATCCGTGGCTTCTTCACGATAACCAAAGCCGTCTAAAATGAGCAAACATACGGGTGTTACATTTGCGGAGGTGGGTTTTAATGGCGTTGACATAATATTTTGCCTTAATATTTTGTTTGAAATTTAGTGAACCTATCAGTGCCATTTTAGCGCATTTACACGTAAAATCCGTATTGAATTTGAGTAAAATGTCTCCATGTTAGTTGGGTTGAAATTTGAGAGGAAGTCCGTGGAATTTATTAAAAGTAATATTTTGTTGATTGGCTTGGCTTTAGGTTCAGGTCTTATGTTGCTATTGCCATCGTTTAAAAAAGGAGCTGGCGGCGTGCTTAATTTAAGCGCTGCCGAAGCGGTTACGCTAATCAATCGCTCTAATGCTTTGGTGTTGGATGTACGCGATGACGCTGAATTTGCCAGTGGGCATATTGCAGAGGCTACGCATATTCCATTGGCAAGCTTAGAGGTGCGGTTGGGCGAGCTTAAAAAATATCAAAACAAAGCAGTTTTGGTGAATTGCCAGCGTGGCATGCAATCTGCCAAAGCGTGCGATATTTTACGTAAAGCAGATTTTACGCAAGTACATATTCTGCAGGGTGGTTTAAATGCCTGGCTTGCGGCCAAATTGCCGATAGTCACCAAAGCGCCTGCTACCAAAAAACCTGTTATTAAAAATT
>PHCL01000015.1 GCA_002842195.1 Betaproteobacteria bacterium HGW-Betaproteobacteria-20
TAGCAGCACTAAAGTTTTAGTTATAGCTATTCATTAAATAACTCGTCATTCCAGCCTATCGCGCATGAATAATGTGCTTTAGCACATATATTCTGCGGTGATGCCAAGAACTGGTACGCTGGTATGACGATTATGGTGATGCGGCAACATCAGGTTATTTGACAGAACAGCTATAGCAAAAAAACACCACTAAAACCTACGAGCAAAAAACAATGCCCTGAGAGCCTTTATTTATAAGGCTCTCAGGGCATCACCTGGGAAGGCAAGTTAAATGCTTAGGTTAAACAATCCCCAGGCTATCTAAACCCGCAGATAAATCCTTGCTCTGCGTAGCTTTACCTTCCAGCTTGATTTTCAGGCGAATATCATTCACTGAATCAGCGTTTCGTAATGCATCTTCATAAGTAATCACGTCCGCTTCGTACAAGTCAAATAAGGCCTGATCAAAAGTTTGCATGCCCAACTCTCTTGATTTGGCAATAATCGATTTGATTTCATGCACATCACCCTTGAAAATTAAATCTGAAATCAGCGGTGAGTTAAGCATCACTTCCATTGCGGCAGCGCGGCCTTTTCCTTCTTTTTTAGGAATCAATCGTTGTGAAATAAATGCCTTCGTATTTAAAGACAAATCCATCAGTAGCTGATGGCGGCGCTCTTCCGGGAAGAAGTTGATAATGCGGTCTAAGGCCTGGTTGGTGCTGTTAGCATGCAAAGTTGCCATACATAAGTGACCAGTTTCCGCAAAGGCAATCGCGTAATCCATGGTTTCGCGGTCGCGGATTTCACCAATCAGAATCACATCGGGCGCTTGGCGCAAGGTATTTTTCAGGGCAATGTGCCAGTTATCGGTGTCAACACCCACTTCACGCTGTGTCACAATGCAGTTTATATGCTCATGTACAAACTCTACAGGGTCTTCAATGGTAATAATATGGCCATAACTATTCTTGTTACGGTAACCGACCATAGCAGCTAAAGAGGTTGACTTACCCGAACCTGTACCGCCCACAAAAATAACCAAGCCGCGCTTAGTCATCGCAACATCTTTCAATACATCGGGTAAGCCTAATTCTTCAAATTCAGGAATTTTTGTGGTGATGGTTCTGAATACCAGCCCGACCGAGCCACGCTGCACAAAAGCATTGACCCGAAAACGGGCAACACTGGGGATTCCAATGGCAAAGTTACATTCGTTGGTTGCGTCAAACTCAGTTGTCTGCTTGTCATTCATAATGGCACGTGAGATTTCACGCGCTTGCTGAGCCGATAAAACCTGGCTGCTAACAGGCGTTACTTTGCCATCTATTTTCATTGCCGCAGGAAAACCTGCCGTAATAAATAAATCTGATGCATTTTTTGCCAGCATCAACCGCAGCAAATCAAATACAAACTTCTCTGCCTGTCCTTTTTCCATTATTAACCCTTAACTATTTATTAATTACTATCCATAATTACTGCGGACAAAATCACTTTGATACGGCCAGCTTGCGGTAAAACCACGCAACTACCGCTTTAGGCCCACTAGCCCATGATGTTATCTTTATTGGCAGCTTTACTGCGGGCTTCATTCGCTGAAACCACATTACGTTTAACTAAATCCTGCAGGTTCTGGTCTAGCGTTTGCATGCCCACATTTTGACCTGTTTGAATGGCTGAATACATTTGCGGGATTTTGGCCTCACGTATCAAGTTGCGGATTGCCGGTGTACCGATCATAATTTCATGCGCGGCAACACGACCCTGCTCATCTTTCGTCTTCATTAGTGTTTGTGAGATAACCGCACGTAAAGATTCTGACAGCATAGAACGCACCATTTCTTTTTCCGCAGCTGGAAACACATCGATAATACGATCAATGGTTTTTGCAGCCGAGCTGGTATGCAATGTACCGAACACCATGTGACCGGTTTCTGCGGCAGTAAGTGCTAAACGTATTGTTTCTAAATCGCGCATCTCACCCACCAGAATCACATCAGGGTCTTCACGCAGCGCTGCACGTAGTGCGTTATTGAACGAAAGGGTATGCGGACCGACTTCACGTTGGTTAATTAAACATTTTTTTGACTGATGTACGAATTCAATCGGGTCTTCAACCGTTAGAATATGAGCGAATTCTTTATCGTTAATATAATCAATCATTGCCGCCAGTGTAGTAGATTTACCTGAGCCGGTAGGTCCTGTAACTAAACAAAGTCCACGCGGCGTATCCGCAATATCCTTAAAAATGGCTGGGCAACCTAAATCCTCTAAGGTTAATATTTTAGACGGAATGGTACGAAATACCGCACCAGAACCACGGTTGTGATTAAACGCATTGACTCGAAAGCGCGCCAAATTTGGAATTTCAAATGAAAAGTCGCATTCCAGCGTTTCCTCATATACCTTGCGCTGACCGTCGCTCATAATGTCATAGACCATGTCATGCACAGCGGTATGATCCAAGGCCGGTACGTTTATTTTACGTATATCGCCGTGTACACGTATCATTGGCGGCAAGCCCGCAGAAAGGTGCAAGTCTGACGCTTTATTTTTAACCGAAAATGCGAGTAAATCTGAAATGTCCACAACTTGCTCCTGTTATAATTTATTGTGTGTTGGCTTAAAGTGCCGCTGTTAACGCTATGCCCGATACTGCATGTTAATTTTAAGATGTAAATACAAGACGTAACTATATAAGATGCAAATTATAAGACGTTAATTTTAGCTTAGTGAATTATGACCTCAATTAGCAACCGCTTGCAAGATATTCTAGCAACTATTCAATCAGTAAAACTCGCGGGGCAACATCAGCAGCCAGTAAGCTTGCTGGCGGTAAGCAAGGCACAGCCTGCTGCCGCTATTCGTGAGGCTTATGCTGCAGGCCAAGCCATGTTTGGCGAAAACTATTTGCAAGAGGCTTTAGATAAGCAAACCCAACTCACGGACTTAAACATTGAGTGGCATTTTATTGGCCCTATACAAAGCAATAAAACCCAGTTAATTGCACAACATTTTGCCTGGGTACACAGTATAGACAGGTTAAAAATTGCACAACGCTTAAATGATGCAAGGCCGGCAAACTTACCCGCCCTGCAAGTGTGCATTCAAGTGAATGTCAGTCATGAAGCAAGTAAAAGCGGCGTTGCGCCAGATAAATTAGCAGCGCTTGCAACAGCGATTACAGCACTTCCGCAGCTAAAGTTACGTGGTTTGATGGCGATACCGGAGCCAAGCCATGATGAGAATAAGCAGCGCGTGCAATTCAAACAAGTAAGGGAATGTTATGATGCACTTTCAGCGGAAGGCTTTGCTTTAGACACGCTGTCGATTGGCATGTCAGACGACTACAAAACTGCCATCGCACAAGGTGCGACAATTGTGCGCATTGGCTCTGCCATATTTGGCGCAAGAAAATAATACGCTAGAAATTGAAACTCAAGTCTAACAGATGGGATTATGCCAACAAATGGATATTAAAATGAATATTAGTTTTATTGGCGGCGGCAACATGGCGCGGGCGATTATTGGCGGCTTAAAAAAAAATGGCTTTGACATGCACGCAATTACCGTCATCGAGCCAGATGCACAAAAGCGCACGCAATTAACCGCAGAGTTTAATGTACAAGTCAGCGACAGTTATGTCGAAAATCGCGACACTAACGCGACCAGTAATGTCATTGTTCTGGCAGTCAAACCACAGCAACTACAGGAAGTATGCAACCAATTAAGCGCAAAATTAAACTCGCAACTTATTATTTCAATCGCAGCAGGCATTAGAAGCAAAGATATATCACGCTGGCTGGCTGATTACCAGGCCGTTGTTCGCGTGATGCCTAATACGCCGGCACAGATTCAAGCAGGCGTTTCTGCACTTTATGCCATGCCTGGTGTTAGCCCGGCCCAGCAAGACCAAGCCACGACTATTCTAGCTGCTGCCGGCCTCACGCTTTGGCTGGATAATGAAGCTAAAATGGATGCCGTTACAGCAATCTCTGGCAGCGGCCCGGCTTATGTATTTTATTTCATTGAAGCGTTACAAGAAGCAGCCATTGGTCTTGGGCTTGCGCCTGATGAAGCGCGTATGTTAGCGCTGCAAACGTTTACTGGCGCTAGCTTGCTGGCGACACAAAGTATTGAAGATGTTAAAACCCTGCGCGCGCAAGTCACCTCAAAAGGCGGGACCACCGAGCAGGGGATACTGGCGCTGGAAGCCGCCAACATTAAGGCAGCCATCATAAGTGCAGCCCAAGCCGCCGCCGACAAATCACGTGCCTTAGGAGATGACCTTGCTCTATAACGCATTCTTATTTTTGCTCAAAACCGTGTTGGATTTATTAACATTGGCATTTTTACTACGCTTTTATTTCCAGCTCACCAGAGTTCCTTTTCAAAACCAGGTCGCACAGCTTATTGTCACACTGACTAATTTTGCAGTAAAGCCAATGCGACGCTTAATGACCATGCTTGGTAACTTGGGTTTAGCCAAACTGGATATTTCCACGCTGTTACTTGCCTATCTCACGCAACTTCTGCTTACTGTAGCCACGCAATGGCTAAGAGGCTTTCCGTTACTCATTGCCGGTAACGGTGTTTGGCTGACATTACTGGCGATTGCGCTTATTAGTGTCATTATCCTAAGCACCACTATTTTCATGTACGCCGTGCTGATTCAGGCCATTTTAAGCTGGGTCAATCCCCACACACCGATTGCGCCAATTCTGGTTAACCTCACCAGTCCAATATTACGTTTTCTGCGGAAATTCATTCCGCTGGCTGGTAATGTAGATCTAAGTCCGCTTGTATTTATAATCGTGGCACAGTTATTGCTGGTTACTGTATTAATTCCTTTAGAAAATAACTTACTATCGATGCTGTAAGTTAATATAAGACGACAATTATGAACACTCTAACTGCAAATAGTGTAACTGATCAGCAAAAGCTTGTGGCTTCCAGCCTGAGCACTAAAATAACTGAATACAGTGAATGGCGCGAGAATCTAACTGCAACGATCAATGAATACATTGATTGGCTTGGTCATTCAGATTCCATAGATGCAATTCAGGAGCTAAGGCTTTACGACATTAAAGAAACCTTGAAAAAAGACCAGCTAGTCATGGCTTTTCTGGCGGAATTTTCCCGTGGTAAAACTGAAACCATCAATGCCCTGTTTTTTTCTGACTTTAACCAACGTTTGTTACCAAGCGCGCCTGGTCGCACCACCATGTGTCCAACGGAAATATTTTGGGATCCACGTGAAGAGCCGTGTATCAAACTGTTGCCGATTGAAACAAGACAAACTGACGATACGCTTACCTATTTAAAAACCACACAAGATATCTGGCATAAAATCCGCCTGGATTTAAGCTCGCCCGAAGCCATGAAACAAACCTTGGGTACCTTGATTCACAATAGAGAGGTTGATTTAGAAACGGCAAAAACGCTTGGGTTTTGGAACGAAAATGACCCGAGTATGCGCCGGTCAATTGCCGAAAAAGGCACCGTTGAAATTCCCGTATGGCGGCACGCGCTTATTAACTATCCGCACCCATTGCTAAAAAATGGATTGGTGGTCATTGACACGCCAGGGCTAAATACCATGGGTGCAGAGCCTGAACTAACGCTCAACATTATTCCAAACGCACACGCAGTGTTATTTTTAACTGCAACTGATACCGGCCTTACAAAATCAGACATGCAAATTTGGCTGGAATACGTGCAAAAGCGCGCCACGCACAAACTAGTGATACTCAATAAAATTGATATTCTTTGGGATGGGCTTGAAACTGAAGCTGAGGTAGATGCCCTCATTCAAAAACAAATACAAAATACTGCACACGAATTAGGCTTAGATACGCACAATATTTTTGCTATATCTGCACAAAAGGCTTTGGTAGCAAAAATCAGGAAAGATAAGGCTTTACTTAAACGCAGTGGTATCGGCAAGCTAGAGGATGCGCTTGCCGATCAACTCATTGAATCTAAACATGAAATACTTGGTCGTGCAATTGTAACCGAGTGTTCAAATATGATGCGCTCTTCGCGCAAAGTCGCTCAAATGCGAGTGGACACCATTAAAAACCAGTTAGCTGAGCTACGCGCCATTCAAAGTCAAAATCGTGACACCTCGAAAGAAATTTTGACCAATGTGATTGCTGAACGTAAACGCTATGAAGCATCGGTACTCACATTTAATCAGGGTAGTGAGAAAATTAAGCGGCTAAGTGAAAAACTCTTACGCCACTTAAGCCTGGGTTATTTAAATACCACTTTAGAACAAACCAAACAAGATATGGGTGATAGCTGGACAACTGTAGGGTTGAATAGAAGCATGCGCGCACTCACTAAACTGGCAAGCAATCTTGCCGAAGAAATCAGACTCGAAGGTGCCGTTATTAAAAAACAAGCGGATGATTTATATCAATTATTTTCGAGCAAGCATGGCTTTGAGAAAACTGAAGCCAGAGTGCTCGACATGAGCAACCTGATACAGAATATGCAAAGCCTGGAGAAAGTTACCGATGAATTCTGCACCGACCCTCTGAATGTACTCACGGAAAAACGTTTTTTAATTCGTAAATTTTATTTAGGGCTTGGGGCGCAAATTCAAGCTGCATTTGAACAGTCTCATGCAGATTGCAATCAATGGCTTAACACTGTGATTGGTGAATTGAAAACACAAATCAATGCGCATAAAAAGTCGCTGGATAAACGCGCAGAGTCATTAATGCAATCTCACAGTAGTGCTGATAAGCTACTGAAGCATCTTGAGTTAACGGAAAAAGATTTTACCAAACTACAATCGCAATCCAATCAACTAGATGCAATATTATTGAAGCTGATGCGCTATGCAAAATTCAAAGCGAAAGAAGTTGCGCCCAATGTAGCAACATTAGCCTCACCCAAGGTTGAGCTCGATGATTTTAATAAAGCTGGAATCATGCCAAATGCACCTTTCATTAGCTCAAACGCTTAATAATAAAGGGGTAGCCAACAAGCTAATAGTTATCAAGCTAATTACATCAAAATAATATCAAATGACTCTTGATTATTGTTGGGTTCAACCTGTAAAGAAATTGGCTTGCCAATAAAGTCTGACAGATTTGCCAAACTTTGCGATTCTTCATCCAGTAGCATTTCAATCACTTTAGGTGCAGCCAGCACACGCAACTCGCGTGCGCTAAACTGACGCGCCTCACGCAATAATTCCCGTAGAATTTCATAACATACTGTCTGGGCAGTTTTTTGTTCGCCGCGCCCCTGGCACGTAGAACATGTCTCACACAGCACATGTGCCAAGCTCTCGCGGGTGCGTTTGCGTGTCATCTCTACAAGACCTAGCGGCGTAAAACCGTTGATACCGGTACGTGAGCGGTCGCACGCGACGGCTTTTTGCAATTCCTCCAGCACAGCTTCACGTTGCGTATCTTCATCCATATCAATAAAATCGATAATGATAATGCCGCCCAAGTTTCTCAACCTTAATTGACGCGCAATGGATTGCGCAGCTTCTAAATTAGTTTTGAAAATCGTATCGGACAGATTTTTACCACTGACAAAGCTGCCTGTATTCACATCCACGGTGGTCAGTGCTTCAGTCTGGTCAAAAATTAAATAACCGCCAGACTTAAGCTCCACCTTGCGTGACATGGCTTTTTCGATTTCCTGCTCAATATTATACAAATCAAATAATGGCCGTTCACCGTGGTAATGTACCAATTTATCCAGTGCAGTAATCGCGTATAAATTGGCGAAATCTACCAATTTCTGATAAGTTTCGCTGGAATCAACGCGCACGACTTCAGTATCTTCACACAGCACATCACGCAATGCGCGCATGGGCAAGCTTAAATCCTGAAAAATCAAGGTGCGTTCTGGCACCGTAGTGCTTTTTGCTTGAATATGCGCCCAAGTTTTGGTTAAGTAGTCAATGTCTGCCAGCAATTCAGCGTCCGTGGCCATTTCCGACATGGTCCTGATAATGTAACCGCCAACCCGGTCTTCAGGCAACAGGCTAATTAAACGTGCTTTAAGCTGTTCACGCTCCGCTTCATCCTCAATTCGCTGCGATACGCCAATATGCGCTTGCTGAGGCAAATACACCAGAAAACGTCCGGCAATACTAATTTGCGTGGTAAGACGCGCGCCTTTGGTGCCAATCGGCTCTTTAATCACCTGCACCATGAGCGACTGGCCTTCGTGCAATACGGCTTGTATCGGCAACTCTATTTCTGCCTGAGCACATTCAAAAATATCGCCCGCATGCAAAAAGGCCGCACGCTGCAAACCCATCTCAACAAAAGCTGACTGCATACCAGGCAACACGCGGCAAACTACGCCGCGATACACGTTGCCCACCAGCCCCAGCGACGAGCTGCGCTCAATCTGAATTTCCTGCACAACACCATTCTCCATCATGGCAATGCGCGTTTCTTGCGGCGTAACGTTAATTAGTATTTCTTCACTCAATCTGATTCTCTTTTACTATATTTAATACGATATTTTTATAAACCACCAAGGCCATGCTTTCTAAGTAATGCCGCAGTTTCATAAATCGGCAAACCCATCACGCCAGTATAACTACCTTCTATGCGCTTAATCCATGCACCTGCCAGTCCTTGTATGCCATAGCTGCCCGCTTTATCCTGATGCTCGCCTGAGGCAATATAGGCTTCAATTTGTGCGATAGAAAGCATCATCATCTCAACCATCGTGGTGGATAATACCACTTCAATTTCATTATTGAATGCTAATGCCACAGCAGTGTGTACCTGATGAATATTGCCAGACAATTTGCTTAGCATAAACCGCGCATCGTCATCATCTTCAGGCTTACCCAGTACCGCTCCAGCCAGCACCACGGTAGTGTCGGCCGCCAACACCGGACGTGTGCGTTGCTCCAAAGTTAAGCTCATGATACTTAACCGCTGCAAGCATGCTTCCGCCTTTTGCCGGGCTAATCTTGTCACATAGGTTTCCGGAGATTCTTTAACCAGCTGTGTTTCGTCAATATCCGCAGGCAATGTTTCGCACGAAACGCCGATTTTCTTTAATAATTCGACACGGCGCGGGCTGCGTGATGCAAGATACACTGTAGACTCAAGGTAATTTGAAACTGGACGATGAATTTTATGACTCATACATGTACTTTAATTTACTATATTGAAATTGACAAAGCTTTAATTGATTTAGGCTTTGAATTAACATTTACGGGTAGAAAGTTGAGGGCGCCTCTATTTATTCGAGTTTCTAAGCCAGACAAGGCGCGAACAAAAAATTGTGACGCAGCATATGTATGATATGTAAGGAATAATTTTTTGTGAGCAACGCAGTATCGCGACATACGACTTTTCAAGCACTTTAGTGCTTAGAAAATCGGAGTGCCAGTGGTACGAAATTTGAATAAATAGAGGTGCCCTTGAATGATTAGAGGTACCTTTATCTTGAAAGGTTATGTATGACAGACTGGCCAGCGCTTTTCAAAGTCACTATCGCCTTATTTGCTATTATGAACCCAATAGGCAGCGTGCCCATTTTTATCAGCGCAACCGATGGCTGGAGCAAGCAGGATCGCGCTAAAACTTCAAAAACCGTCGCTATCACTGTTTTTATTGTACTGGCAGTTTCCGCTTTCCTAGGCGGTAAAATTCTTGATTTTTTCAGCATTTCCATACCGTCATTTCAGGTAGGCGGCGGTGTTTTACTCATGCTGATTGCCATCTCTATGATGCACGGAAAACAGGGCGGCACAAGGCAAACGCCAGAAGAAGCAGAGTCACTGGCTGAACGTGAAGTCATTGCTATCGTACCGCTTAGTATTCCCTTACTCGCAGGCCCCGGCGCAATCAGCAGCATGATTATTGCAGCACAGGAAACCAGTAGCTTTACAGCACATTTATTTTTAGTTGTACCCATTTTTATTATCGCCATGATCATTTGGCTGGTATTCCGGTTATCTGTGGGTATATCTAACCGCCTAGGGCCCATTGGTATTAACATTGTCACGCGCCTGATGGGCCTGATTCTGGCCGCGATGGCGGTTGAATTTATAACACATGGGCTGATTGGTTTGTTTCCACAATTAGCCAGCTAGTTTGGGTTAAAATAGCCAGTATCAATTTAAAGAATGCAACTTAATGACTGTAGCCACACCCAAAGATTTACAAGAATCAGCACAATGGATGCCGCATGCCACCGTTGCGGCTATTGTAGAAGATAACGGCAAGTTCTTGCTGGTAGAAGAAATAACGGATCGCGGCAATCGCTTTAATCAGCCGGCCGGTCATTTAGAAGACAATGAGACTTTGCTGGAAGCAGTGGCTCGTGAAACTTTGGAAGAAACAGCCTATACATTTAAGCCTACTTCATTTTTAGGGGTTTATCATTGGAAGCATGCACATAACGACACAACATACTTGCGTTTTGCTTATATCGGTAGCGTCAGTAATCACCAGCCGAACCTAGCACTTGATGATGGCATTATACGCGCTGTGTGGATGACGGTTGATGAAGTGCGTAGCAAGGTTAATCTCATGCGCAGCCCGCAAGTGTTAACTTGCATTGAAGATTATCTAAGTGGAAAGCGGTTCCCGCTGCTAGTAGTTACTCACTTATAGCGCTTGGTTAGCTTTAGCCTTCGACAGGCTCAGGGAACGGCACCCCATAATCCTGACCCGTCGAAGGTGTTCCCTGAGCCTGTCGAAGGGGAATTTAATATATTTCTAAAATAAGGTTTACGTTTTATGAAGAAAAAAGTTGTAGTTGGTTTATCAGGCGGTGTAGATTCATCGGTCACTGCGCTGCTGCTTAAACAACAAGGTTATGAAGTGACTGGCCTTTTCATGAAAAATTGGGAAGATGACGACACCGATGAATATTGCTCCAGCAAACAGGATTTGATTGATGCGGTTTCTGTGGCCGATAAAATCGGTATCGATATTGAAGCGGTAAA
>PHCL01000404.1 GCA_002842195.1 Betaproteobacteria bacterium HGW-Betaproteobacteria-20
AATTTAACTGCCCTGAGAGCCTTTATCTATAAGCCTCACAGAGCATCGCTCGGGAAGCCGGTCTGTAATTAACAAAAAAACATGTTTTTTCATGTGCATCAGGCCGCTATAAGAGCCGTATATTTTAACTGGGTGTATCATTAACTTTCGCCGGAAGACTATTCTATGGGCGATAAAAAAACACTAAATTAAAGTTAACTACGATTTAAAGTTCACTACGATTTTTTTAACTGAATACAACTTGTAATTGACATAAGCCCATACATGCAACCCAATTTTAAATTCTTAATATCGCATCCCGCTCATTTTTTTGCGCTGGGATTTGGCAGCGGTCTTGCCAAAAAAGCGCCTGGCACTTTTGGTACGCTGGTTGGCCTGCCTTTGTTCTGGCTAATTTCCATGTATGCTTTATCGACACAACTTATAATTATCGCGGCACTATTTTTAATCGGCATTTATTTCTGCCATATTACGGGCAAAGCATTAGGTATCTCTGACCACGGCGGCATAGTCTGGGATGAAATCGTTGCAATAATGCTGGTGCTTGCTTTCACCCCAGGCCAATGGCAATGGTGGCTAACAGCGTTTCTATTGTTTCGCCTGTTTGATATTTGGAAGCCATTTCCAATTCGGCAGTTTGACGCCAAACTCAAAAATGGTTTCGGCGTGATGTTTGATGATTTACTGGCCGCTATTTTCGCAATTATTTATTTGCAGGCTTTGGTGTGGATTGTGACTAATGAATGATGGCGCACTATTAAACCTGGCGAAAGAACTAGGCACCAAACTCAAAACCAGCGGTTATACGCTGGCTTTGGCAGAATCATGCACCGGTGGCATGGTTGCACAAGCCGTTACCAGTGTGGCTGGCAGTTCGGCCTGGTTTGACCGTGGCTTTGTCACTTATAGCAACGCAGCAAAAATGGAAATGCTGGGAGTACCCAGTCAAATATTGGAAACCTTTGGCGCTGTAAGCGAAGAAACGGCCACTGCATTGGCGTTGGGCGCTTTAAAAAATAGTCACGCACAAATCGCTGGCAGCATTACTGGGATTGCCGGCCCTGACGGCGGAACGATTGATAAACCAGTCGGTACAGTATGTTTTGCCTGGGCAGAAGCTAATAAACCGGCATCAGCAAGCACCATGAATTTCCATGGTAACCGTCAACAAATCCGCCAACAGGCCGCTATCGCGATGGTGGCAGGCCTTATTGACAGATTAAACACATTTAAAAAATAGCTTTACAGCCAATCAGCGGTGGCCACCACGGCTTTCACCGCGACTGCCGCCATGATTGCCACCACGGTCACTGCCTCCGCGACCACCGCCATAAGCACGTATCTCACCGCCTCGGTGTCCACCTCTGTCAGCATATCCGTAGCCACGATGTCCGCCACCATT
>PHCL01000405.1 GCA_002842195.1 Betaproteobacteria bacterium HGW-Betaproteobacteria-20
GACATTTTGTTGATGTTAGACAATTTATTTGATTTTTTTAAACATTATTAGGAGTGGCGAATGAATAAGTTATTGGTATTGATAGCACTTGGTGCTGCATTAGTGTTGGCAGGTTGCAATACTTGGCATGGCTTTGGTAAGGACTTAGAAAAAGCTGGTGATAAAATTCAGAAGTCACCGAATAACGAATGAACCCGTTTATTAAATTAGATGGGCTAGTAGCGCCGCTGGATCGTGCCAATGTGGATACCGATGCTATCATTCCAAAGCAGTTTTTAAAGTCAATTAAGCGCAGTGGCTTTGGCCCAAATGCTTTTGATGAATGGCGTTATCTAGACCACGGTGAACCAGGCATGGATAACACCAAACGCAAAATCAACCCGGATTTTGTGTTGAATCAAGCGCGTTATCAAGGTGCAAGCGTGTTATTGACACGTGAGAATTTTGGCTGTGGTTCAAGCCGCGAGCATGCGCCATGGGCGCTAGAAGATTATGGCTTTAAAGTGGTGATTGCCTCTAGCTTTGCTGATATATTCTTTAATAATTGCTTTAAAAATGGCATGTTGCCGATTGTGTTGAGTGCGGATGTTGTTGATAACTTGTTTAATCAAGTTGCAGCAGGTGAAGGATATAAGCTCAACATTGATTTGCCCGCACAAACTGTAACTACGCCAACGGGCGAAGTATATGCGTTTGAAGTGGACAAAGTGCGTAAACATAATTTGCTCAATGGCTTGGATGACATTGGTTTAACCATGCAGCAGCAGGATAAAATTAAAGCATTTGAAATAAAGCACCAGCAGGCTCAACCCTGGTTGTTTAATTAGATCAGTCGTGAGCAGTAGTCGTTAGTCGGTAGTTTTATGCTACAACCAATGGCTAATAGCAATCAACTAAAAACCGAAAGTGAATTATGAAAATCGCAGTATTGCCAGGTGATGGCATTGGTCCGGAAATTGTTGCACAAGCCGTTAAAGTGTTAAATGCACTTAATTTAGACATCAGCATGACTGAAGCGCCCATTGGCGGTGCAGGGTATGAAGCGGCAGGTGATCCATTGCCAGATGCAACTTTGCAGCTAGCCAAAGACGCTGATGCGGTTTTGTTAGGTGCTGTGGGTGATTGGAAATATGACAAATTAGAACGTCATTTGCGTCCTGAGCGTGGCTTATTGCGTATTCGCAAAGAACTTAATTTATTTGCAAACTTGCGGCCGGCCTTGCTTTACCCTGAGTTGGCCTCTGCTTCAACCTTAAAGCCTGAAGTGGTTTCAGGGTTGGATATCATGATTGTGCGTGAACTCACGGGTGACATTTATTTTGGTCAGCCACGTGGTATTTCTACGCTAGAAAGTGGCGAGCGTGAAGGCGTGAACACCATGCGTTACAACGAATCTGA
>PHCL01000406.1 GCA_002842195.1 Betaproteobacteria bacterium HGW-Betaproteobacteria-20
CAGCCTTTATTTATAAGGCTTGCAGGGCATCACTTGGGAAGGCGGTTCAAATACAACGAAAATATGCCTTTAAATAGGTAAGCTGAACCGTCGTGCGCGCAGTGTATTCTATTAGATAGTCTGTTCATTTAATGTGAAGCTTGCGGTGTTATCCAGTGCTAATAAGTGCGTTAAAATCGGCATGGTTTCCTGCAAAATATTTGGCAATGTCCACGGCGGATTGATTATAAACAAGCCGCTGCCATGCATGCCAAAACCTTCGGCTGAGGGTTCGTGTATGGTCATTTCAATATTCAGCCAGTTGGCTATGTTTAAATCTACTAAAGCTTGAATCATGTTGCGCGGTTCTGGGCGTTGCAACAGCGGATTCCAAATAATGTAAGTGCCTGTGGCGAATCGCGTCAGGCTATCTTTAATCATTTTTACCACGCGCTGGTAATCCTGTTTGTCTTCATACGGCGGGTCTATCAATACCACCGCGCGGCGTGGTGGTGGCGGCAAACAGGCTTTAATGCCGGCAAAGCCATCCTGCATTTCTATTTTGACCTGCCTGGCTTGTGCTTTAGAATTTAAACCAAGAAAATTTTCGATGAGCAGTTTGTAATCGTTCGGGTGTAGTTCGAACAAACGCATTTTGTCATCAGCACGTAAAAAATCTTGTGCAATCGCAGGTGAGCCGGGGTAAAAACTGAGTGTGTCGGTATTAAAGCCTTTAATCTGTGCTACAAAATCGGCAAGCGGTTTAGGTAAATTATCGGCAGACAATAGCTTAACTATCCCTTGTTCAAATTCCGCATTTTGCGTGGCATAGCCTTCAGTTAAGCGGTAAATGCCTGCGCCCGCGTGCGTATCAATGTACCAAAAAGGCTTGTCTTTTTGTTTAGTGTACGCAAGCACCAGGCCTAAAACGTAGTGTTTAAGTACATCGGCATGGTTGCCTGCGTGGAAAGCGTGGCGGTAACTGAGCATAATAGTGAGGCGGATATAAATTTAGAGCAACATTATCCCAGATTTTTCGGTTAGCATTTCACCTATGATAAATTCACCTCAACATACTGCTCGCGTGCATGATAATGATGATTCCGATAATCATGAAGATCACGATCACTACCTTATTCCATTTTTACTGATTTTAACCTTTGCAATTATTGAAGCGGTGGGTAGTTGGTATACGGGTTCTTTAGCGTTATTAAGTGACGCTGGCCACATGTTTACAGATGTGATTGCGCTTGGCTTGGCTTGGCTGGCGGGCATACTTTCAAAAAAACCGAATGTAGCGCGGCATAAATCCGGCGTTAGTTATGTCGAGTTGGCGGTATCCATTATCAATGCAATCACCATGCTGGTTGTGATTGCCTACGTAATATTAGAAGCCATTGCAAGGTTTAAGCAAC
>PHCL01000016.1 GCA_002842195.1 Betaproteobacteria bacterium HGW-Betaproteobacteria-20
CCATGCATGACCGGCAACTCCGCGCTGGGCGTGACTTAGTAGTGCAGTTAGCGCCCACTTACGTGGTACCTGTTAAGCCACTTGCCATGCAGCGCTTACTAGATAATCTGGTCGGCAATGCCTATGCTTATGGGCGTGGTCAGGTTCGTGTTGCCAGCAAAATCACCGCTGAATACATTGTCATTAGCGTGTTTGACAACGGTCCAGGCATCCCCGCAACCCATGTAGAAAAACTACTGCGCCCGTTTGAGCGCCTGGACACAGCACGTAGTAACGCTGGCGGTAGCGGCTTGGGCTTAGCGATTGCCGACCGCATTGCAAAACTGCATCATGGGAAATTAGAGTTAATCAATAGGCCCGAAGGTGGGCTGGAAGCACGGTTGAGTATTCCGATTAAAAATTAAAAACTAATCATTAGCCTTAGATGTTGCCAAATTGTTGGCAGCGTCAATACAAACCTGATTTCTGCCAGCTTGTTTAGCGCGGTACAGATTTTTATCTGCCTGATTCATCATCAAGTCCAAATTGCTATTAATCACATTGCAAACGCCTATGCTACAGGTATATTGCACATTCCATTGCTTCAATTTTAGTGTTTGATTTGCGACTATTTGCCTGAAGTGTTCAATATTGCTAAAGTCTGACATGTATTGATTTGATGTGCTAATGACTGCAAACTCCTCCCCTCCGATTCGCGCCACTATATCATTTGAAAAATGCGATTTTAATAAAGAGGCGAAATTTTTAATGACTTCATCACCAATATCATGTCCATAGTTATCATTGATTTTCTTAAAAAAATCAATGTCGAACATCATTACGGTTAAGCTGTCACCATTATTGACAGCTTGCAGTAGTTTATTACCTTGCTCAAAAAAATATCGCCGATTATATAGCCCACTTAAGAAGTCGGTATTGGATAGTCTTCTAGCCAAGGTCACAGCATCTAACATATCCAGGTTTTGAGTGACTCGGCACAACAGCATTTCATAATTAAATGGCTTGGCTATAAAATCATTTGCTCCGGATTTTAAAAATTTCACTGTGATACGCGGGTCTGAGGAACTGGAAATTCCAATAATAACCAGCGTATCTTTGCTGTACATTACCCGTATTTTTTCTGTGAGTGTATAGCCATCCATATTTGGCATCTGATTATCAACCAATATCAGTTTGATATTGGGGTTTTGATTGAGAATGTCTAATGCCTGGGCGCCGTTGCTCGCCTGAAGCACTTCAAATTTTTGCAGCTTGAGTTCTCGTACAATCAAAAACCTGGACACCATGGAGTCATCCACCACCATCACCTGAACAGCACAATTTTTATAAATGCGTGAAATTAAATCGCAAATATAAACGCCATGTACCGCACTGTCTTTTATTACATAATCAATCACATGATGCTTGATTAGTTGGTCTCTCATTTTATCTTCGTAGTAATGCACAATAGCAATCACAGGCACATTAAACTCGCCTAGAAGATCTACCTTTTCAAACTCTGAGGAATCTAAATTCAGTATACTGGTAATGCCGATAAAAAACTTGCTGGTATTTAACGTAAGTACTTTTCGTGCCATTTCTACGTCGCGGACAATGGTTACCGATACCGGCAATCGGCTTTCTATTGTTCCTTTAAGCGCGCATGAAAAACTTTCATCTGACTCTAAAAGCAATACGTGATATTGCTTCTTGTCTCTTTCCAGCGCGTTCGCTTTACGAAAATTTTGCTTGGGCATCAATACCCTCCCGAACAACCATGTGTGCCACTAACTACTGTTGGAATCATTGTGGGGTGCCCTGTAATTTGCGGGTTCAAACCAGTTTAATTTCTCACGCAATTGCACCACCTCACCAATAATGGTCAAACATGGCGGCTTCATTTCAGCTAGGTCTACTTTTTCTGCTAAATCTTTCAGCGTTGCCGTAACCACGCGCTGCCTTTGCGTGGTACCTTGCTGGATTACCGCCGCCGGCATGTCAGGCGATACACCATGCGCTATGAGTTGCCGGCAAATTTCTGCCAGCCCCACCAAGCCCATGTAAATCACCACGGTTTGTCGTGGCCGCGACATGGCGACCCAATCCAAATCCAGTGTACCATCTTTAAGGTGACCTGTAATGAACAGGCAAGCCTGCGCATAATCGCGGTGCGTAAGCGGAATGCCGGCATAGCTGGAAACACCATTAGCAGCTGTAATGCCAGGCACCACCTGAAACGGTACATTATGTTGCATTAAGGTTTCAATTTCCTCGCCACCGCGCCCGAAAATAAACGGGTCACCGCCTTTTAAGCGCAATACTCGTTTACCTTCCAGCGCCAATCTGGCCAGCAGTGCGTTAATTTCTTCTTGTGGCAGCGTATGCTGGTCGCGTGATTTACCAACAAAAATCAGCTCGGCATCACGCCGCACCAACTCCATGACTTCCGGGCTGACTAATTTGTCATACACACAAACATCGCATTGCTGCATCAGGCGCAGCGCCCTGAAGGTCAGTAAATCAGGGTCACCTGGACCACCTCCGACCAAATAAACTTCGCCATGATGTTGAGGGGCAGACTTTTCAGACAACAGATTATCTAACGCTTGCCGCGCCGCCGCTTCCTGCCCAGCCATAATACGCTCGACAATCGGCCCTTGCAGTACGCCTTCCCAAAAAATGCGGCGCGCTTGGACGGTAGTGAATTTTGCCTTCACCTTTTCTCTGAATTCGCCCGCGATACCGGCGATGCGTCCATAGCCCGCCGGCAACATGGTTTCAATTTTCGTGCGTATGTAACGCGCCAGCACGGGCGCAGTACCCTCGCTCGAAATCGCAATCACAATGGGCGACCTTTCTACAATAGACGCCATGGTAAACGTGCATAAAGCCGGTGAATCGACTACATTTACCGGAATGTTTTGTGCCTTTGCCGCGACTGAAACCGCTACATTCACCGCTTCGATATCCGTAGCCGCAATCACCAGACATGCACCTGTCAGCAGGTTTTCAGAAAATTCAGCATTGATATAGGTGATTTTCCCGTCATCGGCGAGTGCCTGTAATTGAGTACAAATTTCGGGGGAATAAAGCGTAATTGCCGCGTTAGCCTTGAGTAGCGTAGCAACCTTACGCGCAGCCACCTCGCCACCGCCGATGACAACACATGGGCGGTGCGTGATATTCATAAAAATGGGAAGTGCTTGCATGCGTCTTGACCTGCTTAAGTGTTAGCCTATTTTACCTCGCACCAGGCAACTTTGCGTGTGGCAAGTGACCAAATGCGCTAAAATTATGTTTTACTCAATTGCAGCTAAGCCTTGAATTCTACTGAAAAAAAATTAACTTCACCCGCCATCAATTCAGATGCGCCAAAAAAAGTGTTTATTAAAACCTTCGGATGCCAAATGAATGAGTATGATTCATCGCGCATGGCGGATATGCTGTCTTCCAGCGATGGTATGACGCAAACTGAAAACGTGGATGAAGCCGATGTGATTTTGCTTAACACCTGCTCTGTGCGTGAAAAAGCCGAAGACAAAGTATTTAGCCATCTTGGACGATTTATTCCACTTAAAGCCAAAAACCCCAATTTAATCATAGGGGTGGGTGGCTGTGTGGCCAGTCAGGAAGGCGATAACATCATCAAACGCGCGCCATATGTGGATGTGGTTTTTGGCCCGCAGACCCTGCACCGCCTGCCTGACATGATTAAAAGTAGCCAAAGCAGCGGCAAATCGCAAGTGGATATTTCATTTCCGGAAATTGAAAAATTCGACCATTTGCCGCCGCCGCGTGTAGAAGGCGCCAGTGCATTTTTAAGCATTATGGAAGGTTGCAGCAAATATTGCAGCTTTTGCGTAGTGCCTTACACACGCGGCGAAGAAGTCTCGCGTCCCTTTGCAGATATTTTGACTGAAGCCGTACAATTGGCCGAACAGGGCGTAAAAGAGCTCACCTTGCTTGGGCAAAATGTAAACGCTTACCGTGCCCAATACGACGGTGTAGAAGCTGATTTAGCCATGCTGATTGAAACTATCGCCGAAATCCCGCAAATTGGCCGCATCCGCTTCACCACCAGCCACCCAAATGAAATGAATCAACGATTGATTGATTGTTTCGCCAATATTCCGAAATTGGCAGTGCAGTTGCATTTACCGGTACAGGCAGGTTCTGACCGCATTTTAATGGCCATGAAGCGCAATTACACAACGTTGCAGTATAAATCCACCATACGCAAACTGCGTGCTGCCAGCCCGAATTTAACGTTTACCTCTGATTTTATTATCGGTTTTCCAGGTGAATCTGAGTCCGACTTTGAAGCAACGGTAAAACTCATGACAGAAGTAGGTTTTGATGCCAGCTTCAGCTTTTTATATAGTCCGCGGCCTGGCACGCCCGCCGCTTTTATTAAGGATGATACGCCGCAGCCAGTGAAACTGGAACGCCTAACCAGACTGCAAGCCATAAACGAAGCGCAGGCCAAAGCCATATCAACAGCCATGCTGGGCACGACGCAACGGGTGTTGATTGAAAGTGCGTCATGGAAAGACAGCGAGTTACTGGCAGGCAAAACTGACAACAACCGCGTGGTAGATATAGCAGGCGATGCCAGTTTAATCGGCACTTTTGTCAATGTATGCATTACCGATGTAACCAACCCCAAACGGTTGCGCGGTGAAATTATCCAAGGTTAATACACAGAATATATGGAAATCACCCTAAGCCCGGAAGACAATACTCGCCTGGCCAACCTGTGCGGCGCACTCGATGAAAACATCAAGCAGATTGAAAGTGCGCTGGATGTGAGCATTGCACGCCGAGGCGCGCATATCAGGCTGGACGGCGAACCACATAATGCGCGCCTGGCAGCGCAGCTGCTGGAAAACTTTTACGTGCGGGCAAAAAACCCAATCGGCCTGGATGAGATTCAGCTTGGCCTGGTAGAAATAGATAAATTAAAACCTGAAGACGTCGCGACCTCCAACGCCCCTACGCTAATGACGCGCCGCACCGAACTGCATGGCCGCACACCGCGCCAAATCTCATATTTGCAGCAGATTCAGGATCACGACATTACCTTTGGCATAGGCCCGGCAGGTACGGGCAAGACGTATTTAGCCGTTGCCAGCGCGGTAGATGCCATGAGTCGCGACCGCGTAAAGCGCATTGTGCTGGTGCGTCCGGCAGTTGAGGCCGGCGAAAAACTAGGTTTCTTACCTGGTGATTTAAACCAGAAAGTTGACCCGTATTTACGCCCTTTGTATGACGCGCTGTATGATTTAGCAGGTTACGATACGGTGAATAAAATGTTTGAGCGCGGCGCAATTGAAGTTGCGCCACTGGCTTATATGCGCGGCAGAACACTAAACCAAAGCTTTATTATTTTAGATGAAGCACAAAACACCACGCCGGAACAAATGAAAATGTTTTTAACGCGGATTGGGTTTGGCACAAAAGCGGTCATTACGGGTGATGTGACGCAAATAGACTTACAAAAACATCAAAAAAGCGGTTTGGTTGAGGCGCAAAAAGTCTTAAAAGATATCAAGGGGATTGCCATGACACACTTTTTATCTGCTGATGTCGTGCGCCACCCTTTGGTGCAAAAAATCGTAAATGCCTATGAGGCTTATGAGCTCAATAATTCAGTTAGTTAATCTGCGGCGAACTTTTGTATAAAGGTATTTTTGTTACAAAAAACCATTAAAAATCCTCGAGAGAAAAACAATGCCCTGAGAGCCTTTATCTACAAGGCTCTCAGGGCATCGCCCATGAAGGCATATTAAGTTTAACTGAAAACAGGCTTTTAATGCGCTTACTTAACAGGTAAGTATAATATCGACTTTCGCACAAAGGCTTGTTAGCACGCTAAGGTTTCTAATCCTGCCAGACTGGTATTTACTGCACAATTTCATCTACGATGATATTCACACCCTCGCCCGCAGCCTTAACTACTGCCGTTTTACCTTGAAAATCACCCGCCTGCGCCGTAGCATCGCCCGCTTTTGAGATACGCGCAACCACAACAACCTCACCGGCTTGT
Organism: Betaproteobacteria bacterium HGW-Betaproteobacteria-20; assembly: GCA_002842195.1. Classification (GTDB taxonomy): domain Bacteria; phylum Pseudomonadota; class Gammaproteobacteria; order Burkholderiales; family Methylophilaceae; genus Methylotenera. Next base: position 6,026 of record PHCL01000016.1, read on the forward strand.
GAAAGTTTGTGGTCTGGCATCATTGCACTGCTATCGTCCAAATGATAACTGTAAGGCAAGTCTTTTGCGGTAATGCGCACGATGGCAAGCGGCATAGCCGAACCTTGTATTGGTCGCGCAAATATAAATACCGAATCAGATGAATCCAGCTTGTTTGCCAAGGCAGGCGCAATACTCACTGTGCCGCTAATGCCAGCATTTGAAACTGCAGATTGTTTTTGTTCAGGCGTTGCTATGTTCTTTACTGCAGGCGGTTTTTCGCCAGAGGCTGCATAGACTTGATCGATAGCGGCCTGTATGTCAGGCAAATTAGGTGAATCCGCAGGCAGGTTTTTCTGTAAACGCTGCCAGAAATCAATCGACTGTTTGTAATCTTGGTGCTGAAACGCGACGGTTGCCGCCAGCATCAGTGTTTTGGTGTGATCAGGATTGAGTTTAAGAGCTTTATTGATTAGCTCTTCTGGCAGGCCAATCAGGTTGTAACCGTTAATCACGCCCAAGGCATCGGCGTAATCAGCATAAATTTGCGGGTCATCCGTAACAATCTTAGTCGCTTTTTCATAAGCAGCTGCGGCCTCCTCATGGCGACCAAGCTCTAAATAAGACCTGGCAAGCAAGGCCCAGCCCGTGCCATCTTCCGGGTTTTCCTCCAGCTTAGCTTTTAGTGATGCCAGCATCGGCTCAATTTGAGCATTCATGTTACGTTCAGCAGTAATATCCGGGCTAGCGACAGGCATACCAATCAAAGCTGGATTGCCAATTACCATGTATAAAGCCGCTGAAGCCAAAGGGAGCAATAGCAGTAAAATTGCGGCTAAACGACGATCTGGCTGACTATTTGAAACTAGCGGCGCAGCTGAACCTACTTCATCAAGCACACGACGTTCCAGCTCGTTTTTTGCAATGCTATATTGAGCCTCGTCCAGCATGCCATTGATCTTATCTTGTTCAATCTCTTCAAATTGTAGTCGAAAAATATCACGCTTTTCTGCATTGGCATCAGTTGCTGTTGCCGCGCTCGGGCGCAACAATGGATACAGGGTAAAGGTGACTACAATTACCAGTAATACAATTACAATCGCCAAAAATACCAGCATTACGATTCCTTATTTAATAATTCACGGACTTTACGTGCTTCATCTGCACTAAGTGGCGTATCAACCATTATTTTTTGACGTCTGCGCAGCATCAAAAATAAGCCAATACCGCCAGCGAGTAGCAAAGCAAATGGCCCCAGCCATAGCAGGACAGTGGACAATTTGAGTGGTGGGCGATAACGCACAAAATCACCATAGCGTGCTACTAGATAGTCGACAATCGCTTGGTCAGTCATGCCTTTAGTCGCCATTTCCCTAATTTCCAGCTTTAAATCTTCTGCAAGTCCTGCATGTGAGTCTGCGATGGTTTGGTTTTGGCAAACCAGACAGCGTAATTCTTTAGAAAGCCGTTGCACTTGCGCCTCGACTGCCGCATTGCTCTGCAAAGACTGTGCTTCCTGTGCAAAAACCATCACTGATTGCATTAAGAACAAGGCCAAGATGATGCGGAAAAATAATAATGATTTCATTGTGCTTGCAACCGTTTAACTAAAGGAATAATGGTGTCGCGTAATGCCTCAACAGTCACCGGCCCGATTTGTTTGTAAGCAATCACACCGGCTTTATCAATCACATAAGTTTCAGGCACGCCATAAACGCCGTAATCAATGCCCACACGACCATCCACATCCATCACTGTCACTGTATATGGATTGCCGCCTTCATCTAACCATCGCTGCGCATCCTGGCGAGTATCTTTGTAGTCCAAACCAACCAAAGGCACAAGTCCGGTTTTAGCTAACGACACCAGCACTGGATGCTCCTCAATACAGGCGGGGCACCATGAAGCCCAGGCGTTCAACATCCACACTTTGCCTAACATCTCTTTGGGAGAAAACACCGTTTCAGGGTTATCTAAACGCGGCAAACTAAACTGCGGTGTGGGCTTGCCAACCAAAGGTGAAGGCACTTCACGCGGATTAAGAAACAGGCCTTTGAAAAGAAAGCCTACGACGAGCAGAAATATCGCTAATGGAATCAGAGCCCGCTTCATACACCAACCTCATTGGCATTTACTTTATCCGCACTTTTACCACGCTTCTTCATGCGGTAACGTTTATCTGACAATGCCAGCAAGCCGCCGAACGCCATCATCAGGCAACCAAACCAAATCCATTCCACCATCGGTTTATGGTAAATGCGGACACTCCAGGCGCCATTATCTAACGGCTCACCCAGCGAGGCATATAAATCATGAATCAGGTGCGGGCTAATGCCGGCTTCGGTCATCGGCATGTTGGTTACGGTATAAAGTCTTTTCTGCGGTTCGAGTATGGTACGCAATACCCCATTTTTAGTGACGTGTATCTGCCCTGTACTCGCCTCATAATTTGGTCCCAGGCTATTTTTTACGCCATCAAAAGTGAAATCGTAACCTGCCAGATGAGCGACATCACCGGGTGACATTTTTACGGCGATTTCAGATTCAAAACCTTTTACGATTGTAACGCCTACAGTAAACACGGCAATACCCAAATGCGCCACAATCATGCCCCACCAAGAGCGTGAATTAGACTTTATTCTAGTCATTAACGGCAAATTTGATAGACGCAAACGCTGATAAACCAGCTCTGCACTGGTAGCAAAAATCCAGAAAGCCAAGAACAGGCCCAAGCCTATCATTGGGGTTAAATTACCTAATATCAAAGGCAGAATAACTGCAGTGGCTATACTAATGCCAAAAGCCCAACGCAAGCGCATTGCCAGCTCCGGTAGTGAGGCGCCTTTCCACCGTACAATTGGCCCAACACCCATCAAGAACAGTGCGGGCGCCATAAGCGGTGCAAACACAGCATCAAAGTAGGGAGGGCCGACGGAGATTTTACCTAAATTAAGCGCGTCTAAGAACAATGGGTACAGCGTGCCTAACAAAACTGAGAGTGCCGCCACGGCTAATAACACGTTATTGGCGAGCAAAAAACTCTCGCGTGAAACGACATCAAATTTACCTCCGCGACCAACCGTTGGTGCGCGCCAGGCAAATAATACCAACGATCCACCGATTACAATCACTAAAAACGCCAGAATAAATATGCCACGTTTAGGGTCGGTAGCAAAAGCGTGCACGGAAGTGATGATGCCTGAGCGCACCAGGAATGTACCCAGCAAACTTAAAGAAAATGCGCATATCGCCAACAATACTGTCCAGGCTTTGAAACTGCCGCGTTTTTCTGTTACCGCCAATGAGTGAATAAGTGCGGTGCCGACCAGCCAGGGCATAAATGAAGCATTCTCTACCGCATCCCAAAACCACCAGCCACCCCAGCCTAATTCGTAATACGCCCAATTGCTTCCCAACATAATACCCATGGTGAGAAAAACCCACGCCATTGTCGTCCATGGGCGAGACCAGCGCGCCCATGCCGCGTCCAATTGGCCTCCAAGCAACGCAGCAATGGCAAAAGCAAAAGCCACAGAAAATCCGACATAGCCCATATATAACATGGGTGGATGGAATATCATGCCGGGGTCCTGTAGTAGCGGATTTAAATCTCGACCTTCTAAGGCAGCGGGTATCAGGCGTTCAAACGGGTTGGAAACCATCAGCATAAACAGCAAAAAACCCACGCTGATTAAGCCCATCACACCTAGAATCCGGGCCCGCATGTCATCTGGAAGATGCTTGGAGAACATACTTACTGCCACCATCCAAACGCTTAATATCAACGCCCACAGTAAGAGTGAGCCTTCATGCCCGCCCCACACCGCAGCTATTCGAAATTGCAAAGGCAGCTTAGAGTTTGAGTTGTTGGCAACATAGACTACGGAATAATCCATCGCCGCAAAAGCATAAGCCAGGCAAATGAATGAAAATGCAACCAGCAGAAACTGCACGCGTGCTAACGGTTTAGCTAACCCCATCCACACAGCATTACCGCGGGCAGCACCCACAATAGGTATAGTGCCTAAAGTTAGTGCTACCATCAAGGCGAGAATTAGGGAAAAATGGCCAATTTCAGGAATCACGTGTAAGTCCTTACAGTATTTAATCTATAGTATTTATGGGAAATATTGCTATTGCTAGTGCTTAGCTATTTATTTTTATGTCTATTTAGCTGGCATGACTAAAGTCTGGCTTTGTTCCTGCGCGCGCTTTAAGGCTTCAGCGGCCTCTGGCGGCATGTAATTTTCATCATGTTTGGCAAGCACTTCACTGGCGGTAAATAGGCCATCAGCATTCACTTTACCCTGCGCAACCACGCCTTTACCTTCTTTAAACAAATCTGGCAACACGCCTTCGTAAACCACAGGCACAGTTTTGGCGGTATCGGTAATCACAAAGCGTACGCTTAGCCCGTCATCCCCGCGCTGAATACTACCCACTTCAACTAAGCCGCCTATACGAAAACCGGTGCCATGCGGCACTTCGCCCTTTGCAACTTGTGTAGGCGTATAAAAAAACACCATATTGCTTTGAAAGGCATTCAAAATCAGCATCGCAGCCAAGCCAATCAAGGCCAATCCTATACCTATCAATACCAACCGTTTATGA
>PHCL01000017.1 GCA_002842195.1 Betaproteobacteria bacterium HGW-Betaproteobacteria-20
AAATTGAATTTTTAGAGGTGCCCTTAATGCTGTCTGGCAACATTAAAGCAGGAGGGCTGGTGTTGCGTGCTCATACATTACGAAGTATTGCACTACATACTTTCACATTTGTTTTTTTAATATTCGGCTTTCAAGCGCAGGCGGCTAATCAAAAGGAATTACCAGCGCTGACGAAAATCCCAGCTGGGACGTTTATCTCTGGTTCGAACCTACAGGAGCGAGAGTATGCCTATCGGCTAGACGAAGCCGCTTACGGCTCATCGGTTACGCGCAAACAAGGCTGGTACGATGCCGAACCGGCACCTAAGTATTCCAATACCGCTGCTTATTGCATCACCACTACCCCAATTACCAATCATCAATATGCTGCGTTCATTAAGGACACCGGCTGGCCGGCGCCGGACGTTGACAGAGCCATCTGGAAAACCTATGGCCTGATTCACCCTTTTGAGAGTACACGACGTTTTTCCTGGGTTAATGGCGCACCTCCAGCAGGACGTGAGGCACACCCGGTGGTATTGGTAACCGTGGCGGATGCCAATGCCTATGCGGCATGGTTATCACACCGCACCGGTGCGACTTGGCGCTTGCCAACTGAACTGGAATGGGAGAAAGCCGTGCGTGGTAAGGATGGACGCTATTTCCCATGGGGTAATGGTTTCGACCCTAAAAAACTTAATAGCGCCGATGCCGGACCTTTTGATACCGAAGCTGTTGGTCAATACCCACAAGCTGCAAGCGCATTTGGTGTGCTGGATGGTGCAGGTCAGGTTTATGAATGGACCGCAACGCCACAGGGTACCGGCAAGTCGATTGTCAAAGGCGGTTCGTGGGATGATAAGGGCTGCGGCGTATGCCGTGCCGCCGCACGCCATAGCCGTGCGGATAATCTCAAACACATTTTAATAGGTTTTAGATTGGTAAGAGAGTAAATTACAGGTAAAATTTAATTCACGAAGGTAGATGTAATTGACATAAGTTTTAACTTTCAGGCTGTCATGAAAGGATTAGCAAAATGAAAAATACGTCAGACCCGGCGGGGCAAGATAGCAGCAAAATCTCCATGCAGATTCTTAGCCGTGTCTTCAAAGAGTTTAAAGGCAACGTACTGATACGGTTTTGGGATGATGCCAAATTTCATTGGGGACACAATCATCCTGATGTCACCGTGACATTTCACAATCCGAAAATTTTCCAGAAAATCATGCTATCGCATAACCCGCTACACTTTCTGGAGGCTTATTTTCACGGACATGTAGACGTTGATGGCGATCTTTACAGCATTTTAAATCTACGTTATCACCTGACTTCGTTGCGACTTTCATTGGCAGAAAAAATCGCACTGGCAGCCAAAATGCTCCACATTAAAACCCAAGCCAGTCGAGTCAGCACATATACAGCGCCACAATGGAGAAAAACCATCAGGCAAAAACTGGGGATTGGTGCAGAAAAGGAACTCAACCGCAACGCCATTGCCTTTCATTACGACGTTTCTAACGACTTTTACGCCTTGTGGCTGGATAAACAGATGATTTATTCTTGCGCCTATTTCGAACATGCCGAGCAAAGCTTAGAACAGGCGCAATGCAATAAGCTAGACCATATCTGTCGCAAATTACGTCTCAAACCCGGCGAGCAGCTGCTGGATATCGGCTGTGGCTGGGGGGCGCTTATTTGTTGGGCCGCTACACATTATGGGGTACAGGCGCACGGTATCACGTTAAGTCAAAAGCAGTTTGACTATGTGCAAGCCATTATCAAACAGCGCGGACTTGAGCAGCAAGTTACAGTCGAATTGCTGGATTATCGTGACCTGCCAGGTGAAGCCAGATATGATAAATTGGTCAGTGTAGGCATGTTTGAACATGTAGGCATCAAGAATCTGCCAATTTACTTTGCGACTGCGCATCGTATGTTAAAACCTGGCGGGCTGTTTCTTAATCACGGTATTACCAGCGCAGAAGGTGGGTGGGAAAAAGGCCTTTCTACCGAATTTATCAATCGCTATGTATTTCCTGACGGGCAACTGGAAACCATCAGCACAGTACAGCGCCTGATGGAAGATAGTGATTTTGAAATTCACGACGTTGAAAGCCTGAGACGCCATTACGCCCTGACCCTGCGTGAATGGGTGAGGCGCCTTGAAAATCACCATGACGAAGCCGTAAAACATGTCACTGAAGCCAACTACCGCATTTGGCGCTTGTACATGGCGGCCTGTGCTATCCAGTTTGAAGAAGACAGTACCGGCATTTACCAAATTCTCGCTTCCAGGCGCGAGCCCTTCTCCAACCCTGTTCCATTAACTAGACGCGACCTCTATATTTAATTTTTATGTTTAATTTTAAGGTGTCCTAACGGTTAGATTTAAACTACCCGGTTTATCATAGCTACACTGTAGTAACGGCTGGCTCATTGAGCCATGATACTTTTTATGTTAAAATCAGCGCCCATATAACATAAATACAAAATATAAATTCCCGATGTAACCTCCCTTTCTCACAGCGATTACCTAAGGCAAGTCGCGCTAGCGGTTACCTTTATTTGCTAAACTTTAAATTCATTTTGGAAATTCATTTTGGCAAAAAATGAGTCTTCTTTTGTTTTCAGCAAACAATAACTATCTGCGACTGCCACCGGATTTCGTTTATATCAAAAAATACTATTAACAGGCTTTGCTAAACGCAATGTCGGCTTTTTAATTTAATTTCGGCTACTGAATGATTAACACTATAAAACAAAACTGGTTCTCTAATATTAAAGGTGATGTGCTTGCAGGCATCGTCGTCGCTTTGGCGCTCATTCCTGAGGCCATTGCTTTTTCAATTATTGCAGGCGTGGATCCTAAAGTAGGTTTGTATGCCTCTTTCTGTATCGCGGTTGTTATTTCTTTTGTCGGTGGCCGCCCGGGCATGATTTCTGCCGCAACGGGGGCTATGGCGTTACTGATGGTGACTTTGGTTAAAGATCACGGCTTGCAGTATTTGCTGGCAACCACCTTATTAACCGGTGTGCTGCAAATCGTGTTTGGCTACCTGAAATTAGGTTCTTTAATGCGCTTTGTTTCACGGTCAGTGGTGACGGGCTTTGTGAATGCGCTGGCAATACTCATTTTTATGGCACAGTTGCCAGAGCTTACCAATGTTACCTGGCACGTTTACGCCATGACTGCCGCTGGTCTTGGCATTATTTATCTGTTTCCTTACATCACTAAATCAATTCCATCACCATTGGTGACTATCGTGGTGCTGACGGGCGTTGCCATGTATTTTAATATGGATATTCGCACAGTAGGCGACATGGGAGATTTACCTGATACCTTGCCCATATTTCTTTGGCCAGATGTACCGTTAAATTTTGAAACCCTTGCTATTATTTTCCCGTATGCTTTGTCTTTGGCAGTGGTTGGTTTATTGGAGTCGCTTATGACAGCGACTATTGTAGATGACCTAACGGATACCTCCAGTGATAAAAACCGTGAATGTAAAGGTCAGGGTTTAGCTAACATTGGTTCCGGCTTGCTGGGCGGCATGGCAGGCTGTGCCATGATTGGTCAGTCCATTATTAATGTTAAATCTGGCGGTACTACGCGGTTATCTACTTTTTCCGCCGGTGTCGTATTGCTGATGATGGTGGTTTTTTTAGGGCCGTGGGTATCACAAATCCCGATGGCCGCGCTGGTTGCCGTGATGATCATGGTGTCAATCGGTACATTTAGCTGGAGTTCATTAGGTAATCTTAAAACGCATCCATTGAGCACCAGTGTTGTAATGGTTGCCACCGTTGTCGTCGTCGTGGCTACGCATAACCTGGCTTATGGTGTACTAGTGGGGGTGCTGCTGGCGGGCTTATTCTTTGCAAACAAAGTTGGACAGTTCTTACTCGTTACTTCTGAGGCTGATAATGATGGCACCATGCGTACTTATAATATTGTGGGGCAGGTCTTTTTTACCTCTGCAGATAAGTTTGTATCATATTTTGATTTTAAAGAAGCTATCGATAAGGTGGTCATTGATCTGACGCATGCGCATTTTTGGGACATTACTTCGGTGAGCGCGTTAGATAAGGTTGTAATTAAGTTTCGTCGAGAAGGTACAGAAGTTGAAGTGATTGGCATGAACGAGGCCAGTGCCACGATTGTTGACCGCTTTGCCGTGCATGATAAACCCGATGCTGTAGATAATTTAATGGCACATTAAAGGAAATAATAATGACAAATGTAGTTGCTTGTATTGATGGTTCAAATATCACGCCCGCAGTTTGTGATTACGCAGCGTGGGCTAGCCTGCGTTTAGGTGCGCCACTTAAATTTCTACACGTGCTGGATAAAGCCGAATATCCAACGACTAAAAAAAACCTGAGCGGCAATATTGGTCTGGGTAGCCGCGAGTCACTGTTAAATGAGCTAACAGAGCTTGATGAGAAACGCGGAAAAATCGCCCTGGAACATGGCCACATATTGCTGGAAGAAGCAAAAAAACGCGCACTGGCTTTTGGCATTACTGACCCAATCTGCCGTCAGCGGCATGGTGATTTGGTCGATACGCTGATTGAGATGGAAAATGACATTCGTTTACTGGTGATGGGCAAGCAAGGTTCAGTGGGCGACAGCATCGGTGACCATGTGGGCAATAATCTTGAAAGAGTGGTGCGCACCATGCACCGCCCGATTTTAGTGACGCCGCAAACCTTTAAAGCGCCGAACAGCATTATGATTGCTTTTGATGGCAGTGCGACTACCCGTAAAGGCGTGGAAATGGTCGCTGCCAGCCCGTTATTTAAAGGCCTGTTATGTCATGTGGTGATGGTGGGCAGCGACAGTAATGAGTTTACTGAACATTTAAACTGGGCAAAAAATACTTTAGAAGCGGCGACGGGATTCACCGTCACGACCGCAGTAGTTGCTGGCGAAGTGAAGCCGGCTTTATGCAATTATCGCGATCAGCATGAGGTCGGCATGGTGGTGATGGGCGCTTATGGCCACTCAAAAATCCGTCAGTTTCTGGTCGGCAGTACCACGACAAAAATGATTCAACACACCACGCAAGTGCCCTTATTATTGTTACGTTAAGGTTCGCTTCAAGTATGCTGCCCTGAGAACCGCTCTGGTAGCGCCTCACAGGGCAGTGTTTTTCTCTCGTAAGTTAATGTAGGTTTGTAACGTTATTACATACGCTATTTTTATTGCTGCGTTTTTCAGGTCATCAGTACCAACACACTACCTATCATCATCACAAAACAGGCCAGCATCCTTCTTAAAAAATGCGGCTCCTGAAAAAACCGGTAACCCAGAAACACTTGCAACACCATGCCTAGTTGGAATAACGCCAGCGTATAGACTACCAGCATTCTGGAAAGCAGCACCAGCGTTAGATATTGCATTATAAACACCATCGCACCAACTAAAATAATGGTGGGAATTTGCGGTAGAGATTTTTTGGTGCTTTGAATAAAACTGTCTTTAAGAAACCATTGATTCGCAATCAATATCAGCGGCAATCCCATTAACGACCAAAAGATGAGCGTATCTAATGGGCTGGCATAGATAACCGAGTTCTTCAAAAAAACCGTGCCAACTGAAAAGAGCAGAATTGATAAGAAACGCGCCTGTACACCTTTGTTCAGTAGTAGATGGCGCACTCTATTAAGATTGGTTGTGCCAGCAGCCGGCATTAGAAAAAAACTGCCGGCGAGGATAACCAGCACCCCCAGCAATCCTTGCAGATTTGGAATCTCGCCCAAAAATAGTATCGCCAGCACCATTGAAATAATAACTTTGTAGGCATTGAGCGGGCCAAAAACAGAAAGATCGGTTTTTGATAACGACATCACCAGAAACATCCAGCCGCCGACATCCAGCAATGAAGCTAGAAATACATTAAGCCAGAATGCGTTACTCAGTGTGGTTACTTTTATCAGACCCAATAGTGGAGCTGCCAACAGCGCAAGTATTAAATAGGTGGCAGCAACAATGTAAAAAGGGTGTAATCCCTGATGAGATAGTTTTTTTTGAAAAACATTGGATACGGAAGCAAACAGCAGTCGACCAAAAACAAAAATAAGTTCCACTAATATAAGCGCAATTTCATTCAGTGGTTATCATGCTCGGCTTCGCGCTCTGCCATACAGTCGGCGCAAAACACTGTCGCAGAGTCGTTGTCGAGCCGTTCTTGTCCTATAACAGACGAACACTGGCAGCAGATGCCAAAAGTGCCTGCCTCAAGTCTATCCAGTGCTGCCATCAATTTTCTTTTTTGCAGCAATAGACGCCCCTGCATGTTCTGAGCCATGGCCTGTTGCTGCATGGCATCCATGCGCGACAAACGTCCCACGCTGGACTGATCTAATGTTACTGTTCCAGTTGATGTTGCAGATTGAATTAGCGCCTCTTCAATCTTTACTAAATCGGCCTTTAATTTATTGCGAAATTTGCTGTGGCTGATTGTCATCATCTCTCATTAAGTAGGCGTTTGAGGTACTCAGTAAAGCTCAATTATACCTGTGCTAACGATGGTTTGGCGTTGATGCGGTTTAACTATTGCTTCGGCACGATGAAGTATCAACCATTCGCCCTGAGCTTGTCGAAGGGTTTGTAGGGTTTCGACAGGCTCAACCCGAACGGAACTTAAGACTTCATCGGGCCGAAGCAATAAGTGTTTTTCGACCCAGAATAGCCATGGCAATGCCGCCAAGTATCAATACTGATGCGATAGCAAGCCTTAATGTGATGGTTTCTGCCAAAAACAACACCCCGGCAGCCGCAGCTAAAATAGGTACAGCAAGTTGTACAGTAGCGGCCCGTGTGGCAGTAAGCTTGCGTAACGCGGCATACCATACTGCGTAACCAACGCCTGATGCCAGCGCACCGGATAGTATGGCTGGTAGTACGCCAGCAGCAGTAATGTGAATTGTTTTGAAGGCTATTGCAACAATAAACACCATAACGGCAAGCGGCACCGCACGGACAAAATTACCCATCGTTGCAGCAAGTGGCGATGTGACGCCCCGCCCCCGTAAAGAATACCCGCCCCAAGCGATGCCTGCAATGCCCATAAACATGGAACCGAGCAAAGGTGGTGCACTAAGCCCTGGCAACATCAGATAGACTAAGCCGGCAAGAGCAAGCAGCAAACCCAGCCATTCCATGCGCGAGGGCCGCTCACCTGAAATAATGGCAGAGAGCAGCATGGTAGCCTGCACCATGCCAAACAATATTAGCGCACCGACACCGGTGTGCAGGCTAAGATAGGCGAAGGAAAATCCCACCACATACAGAAATAACATCAGGGCCGATAGCCAGTTGCCGTCTAATCGTTTAGCAGATTTTTCAGCATTTTTTGCTTGAGATATAACAACAATCAGCCACAAAGTAACGGCGCCAGACACCAGCCGGATTAGCGAAAAGCTTGCGGCATCAATGGCTGGTTGGGCGAGGGCTAATCGGCACAACAGCGAGTTTGCCGCAAAAGCAATGAGTGCCAGTGAGGTGAGCCAAATAGTGCGAGTGCGGCTTTGTTCCGCTGCAGACATTCAGGATTTTGTCGCAATCAGGCGATCAAGTTCTGCCAGCATTTCTTCCACAGCAATAGGCAGAAAACTGGTGAGATCCAGTGCGCGATCTTCAAATACGTCCTGGCCTTGATGATGTTCGGTCCAGTTCCAGATGACCCGGTCGCGGTGTAGCAACAGTGCTTCCATATGCGGGCGATAAAGCACAAACATGGCACTAATCCAGCGGTTTACTGGCCAGGATGGAAAAGCATGGTCAATCACAAAATGATCCAACATGCGAATAACCTGTTCCGCTGGATACCAGGCTTCGGCGGTCACCCAGCGATTCACAGTAAACAGGCCAGTCGGGTAACCATAAGCATCCATGGCAATCGCGATTAAGTGTGAAAGCGCTTCGTCACCTTGTGGCCATGGGTCAGTGGCCGGGTATTCGATAGGCGCAACATCGGCAGGCATGCCTTTGGGGCGCAGAAATGTGTGGAAATGACCGTGCTCGCCTACTTCGCCACGATGGGCATGGTAATAGTATTGAGCGCAACTATCAGCATCATAAACATCTTCTGGCGGATAATGTTCAAGCTCGTAAAACGTTTGGCCAGCATTAAGACTATCGCGCAATACTTCACCCACCAGATTAAGCCCTGATTTTTTCAGAACACGGTAGCAGGTCAGAATTTCTTCACCTGCCAGACGCATAGCAGTCAGTTGTTGTAATGACAGTGCTGCAAGGTCGGGAACAGGCACTGCAACCGCCTTAATTAGTGAGGTAGTTGCAGTTTTTGGCAGGCTGACGTCCGAGCCCTTAGTATGCGAAAAAGATGCCGCAGACATTAACTACTACTTGGCAGCGCAGGGATTCTTAGCAGCACATGGGTTGGCTGCACATGGGTTGGCTGCTGGAGGATTGGTTTTTGTTTGTTTGGCCGCACACGGGTTAGCGCCACTGTGTGTAGTGCAGTCCACGGCCCTTCCGCTTGCATCTATACCGGAACAATTGCTATTGCCATAGGGTGTTGAAGTACAACCCACGGTCATCACCATCGCACCAGCAGAAAGTAAAGTTTTTGCAGCAGTGTTAAATTTCATTTTGATTACCTAAAAAATGGCATTAAATACCTAAAGAACTAAAAATATCAAAGAACTAAAAAATAAAGATGCCTCTAATGAGGCATCCCGTATTACTTAATTACCTAGCTGCACAAGGGTTTTTTGCAGCACATGGATTCTTCGCTGCGCATGGGTTCTTAGCGCCACATGGATTAGCTGCACAAGGATTGGCCGCGCATGGGTTCTTGGCTGCACATGGGTTTTTAGCGCCACAAGGATTTTTTTGATGGTGTTTGTCGTGTGCAGCACAAGGGTTAGCACCACAAGTTGCAGCAAGCGCAGTACCACTAACAGCCATCACCATAGCACCAGCAGATAGTAAGGTTTTGAATTTCATTTTAAGCTCCATAAGAATAGTAAACATCAAAAGTGCACTACTAAAAATCCAGTAATGTTGAGCATTAGACGGCCAGTTTAACAAAACCTTACACAGCACAATCATTTTATTTTTAATAATATCTACAGCGCTTTGTAAACTATTGTAATGATTTTCGTCTAATAACCAAGCGAACGATTTGCCTGTTTAGTAATCCATGAATTGTTATACCTCATTAAAAATGACTTAAAGAATATCAATAAAAAGCGAGGGCAAGAAATGAAAGCTGAACTACCGGATGTGATTCATTTTGGCCATGAAATTTGTAGCGATTATGAACAAGCCAGCCAGCGCGAATGGTGGTTAGCAAATGGGCTGGGTGGTTATGCTGCCGGCACGGTCGCTCAAAGCTTAACACGTCGTTATCACGGTTTGCTTATTGCCCCTACCCAGCCTCCTTTAGGTCGCACGCTGGTATTTGCCAAGGCTGATGCCACGTTGCATGATGGCGAAAATAGCTATCCGTTATTCAGCAACCACTGGGGAAGCGGCGTAATTGAACCGCGCGGCTGTGTCAATCTTCAATCTTTCCGGCTGGAAGGTGGCAAGCCAATATGGCGCTTTGTGATTGGTGATTTAATTGTCGAACAGTGTATTTGGATGGAACACGGCCATAATACAACATATATCACTTGGCGTTTGGTGAATGAAGTTGAAATTGACCGCCCTATTTATCTTGCCGTGGATTTACTCGCAAACCAGCGTGACCATCATGGGGAGTCAAACATGTGGGATTTTAACCCCGTGATTGAAGGCGATGAAACACATATCAGCGTTCGCAACCATCACGGTGCGACACTGCATTTTAATACGCGCTGTGGCAAACTTACCAGCGAACACCGATGGATTGAAGACTTTGCGTTGTCACAGGAAACCGAACGCGGTTTAGCTGACCGCGACGTAAATTTATGCGTGGCGCATTTGCATATGCAAATCTGGAACAATTGGAGCGGCTTAGTGGCCTCGCTTGAAGCCGATGCTTCGCCTTACTTAACAGAATCCATGCGACGCAGACACGCACATGACACCGCACAACTGACACGTGCCGGCATGTTGATTCCTGAACTATGTGAAACTCCCTGCTGGATTCGCCAATTACTACTGGCAGCCGATACTTTTTTGATTGCGCGTCCGATAGAGGGTTTCCCAAATGGTGAATCCGTCATTGCGGGTTACCCATGGTTTGGTGATTGGGGGCGCGACACCATGATTGCCTTGCCTGGTTTGACTCTTAAAACAGGGCGATTTTCCTCAGCCAAAAACATTCTAATGACCTTTGCAAGCTATATTGACCAAGGCATGCTGCCTAACACCTTCCCTGAAAATGACCAAACACCACAATACAATACTGTAGATGCTGCACTTTGGTATATTGAGGCATGGCGCTCTTACTTATCGGCCAGTGGCGATATTGCAGGCTTAAAAGAAATATATCCGCTACTGGAAAATATTATTGATTGGCATGTGCGTGGCACGCGCTATGGCATAGGCGTTGATGCGAGCGATGGCCTACTACGGGCTGGTGAACCCGGAGTGCAACTGACCTGGATGGATGC
>PHCL01000407.1 GCA_002842195.1 Betaproteobacteria bacterium HGW-Betaproteobacteria-20
ACCTGAATTCGTGCGAGCGAAAAACGCTGCTCTGCGAGCCTTTTTTTATAAGGCTTACAGAGCATTGGTAGTATAATGTGTGGAATAAAACGCGAAAAGCATGATTTGCAGGCCACACAAGGTTAGAGTGGAAAAGTTGGTTTATAGCTTGATTACTTTGATCAAAAATTGTATACAGCACCCGCGCTTATTACATTTGAATGCAGATTGTTTTTATTGCCTCCTGCTTCATTAACTGCTGCAGCGTAATGATCCCAGCCTAAGCGCATCCCAATATTTTTATTTAGATGATATTCAGCACCAGCACCATAGGTAGGTGCAGTTCTTGTGGCATCATTCATAGGCGCAAGGCTTGAAGAGACGGTTGTTTTTGTAACAGCCACGCCTAATTTTCCATATAGACTAAAGGTATCATTCAAAGGCAAGAAACCAATAGCGGTCATGCTGGCTGCATCTCCTTTGGCGGTGCCGCTTATTTTGTCCGTGACTTTTCCAATACCAGTGTATTGCAATTCAGTGCCAAGATAGGGGTTAAATTTATAGCCTAGCACTACGCCTCCTACTACAGATGAGCTTTTGTCTAAGCCATTGGTTGTGTTGATATTAGGTTTTCCATTACCTACATTAGCACCAAGATAAAAACCTTGATCTTCTGCAAAAACTGTCGTTGAGGCGGTCATGATGACAAGGCTACAGAATGCCATGGCGGTTAATTTACACATATAAAATCCTTTGATAAATTGGGTTGTTAATTAAATAGCGCATGCAAAACGATTTTCTAAGCTTTGTGTTCTGCAATTTGTAGTCCTTCCTGTACCTCTTTTCTTCGAGCAGCATCTGCATCTTCTCGGCCAAGTCTGGCAGGTGCAGCTAAGGCTTTTTTGTAATATTCCACGGCTTTTGCGTACTGACCTTGTTCGCTTAAAAAGTCGGCATAAAAATAATTTGAGTCAATTCCACTCGGGTTGAGTTGTATTGCTTTCTCTAAATAGGAACGCGCCTTTTTCTTGTCACCAAAACCGACAGGCCAACTGGGTACTTTGTAATATAAAGAACCTAAGCTGGTATAAATTGAGCCCTGCAAAGCCTGTGGGTTAATTTTTTCCGAAGCGAGTAACAAGTCTCGAGCTTTTTCGGCGTATTTGAGTGCACCTAAGCCGCCCTTTGCCTTGGCATAACCACTTAAAGAAATGGCTTCCCAAATCATGGCTTCAGGTGCGTTAGGATTACTGACCGACACTTGATGTGCCTGCTCTGTAAGATTTTTGAAAGCACTTTCTTGGGCTTCTTTTGCAGTTTGGTAATTTACCTTCGCCCAACTATGCTGGATTTGTGCAATTTCGTCATCCAGCCTTTCGTCAGCGAATACTGGA
>PHCL01000408.1 GCA_002842195.1 Betaproteobacteria bacterium HGW-Betaproteobacteria-20
GAAGCAATGTTGTCACGTGAGTAACGCAGTATTAAACACAAAATATAGATTAAAAATTATCTTCAAGCCTAAGCTCAACATAAGCACGATCGCGCAATTCTTGAATCCAATCCTGATAGGCTTCATCTGCTTTTCTAGTGCGAATTTCCTGACGTGCTTTTAATCGTGCAGATTCTTTGCTCATGTCTTGCCCACGACGTTCTAATACTTGAATGATATGCCAGCCGAACTGACTGCGAACTGGTGGACTGATTTGGTTGTCCTTAAGGTCATTCATGGCTTTTTCAAACGGCGGAACGGTATCGCCTGGATTAACCCAGCCTAAGTCACCACCATTTGAAGCGGTGCTATCCTCTGAGAACTGGCGGGCAAGTATTTCAAATTTTTCGCCATTGTCTAAACGTTCCTTAATCACATCCATTTTTTCTTTTCCTTCTTTTTCAGACATGACTTCCGAGAATTTGATGAGTATGTGTCGTGCATGCGTTTGTTGTATCATCAGCGGAGAATTACCGCCGCGCTTATTGGTCAGTTTAAGTATATGAAAACCATTGGGACTGCGTAACGGTGCGGAAACCTCGCCAACTTGCAGATTTTTTAAGGCATCCAAAAATAAAGTGGGTACTTGCGCGGCTTGTTTCCAGCCCAAACTTCCCCCTTCTAAGGCATTGGGCGCATCTGAAAAACTGGCGGAAACCTTGGCAAAACTAGTACCAGCATTCAATGCTTTTACAGCATCATCCACTTTGCTTTTTGCTTTTTGCACATCTTCCGTGGCACCTTCTTCCGGCGTGCGAATTAAAATATGTGAAATTTCAAACTCATCCTGGCTTTGGCCACTGGCATTTTGGTTTGTTAAGTAGTTGTCAATTTCAGACTCACTTACATTCACCCGATTATCTACTTCACGTTCACGTAAGCGCGCAATGGTAATTTCATTCCGAATATCAGACCTGAATTTACGTAGGCTAATGCCCTCTTTAGCGAGAGCCTCACTAAATTCTGCCAGCGACAATTGGTTTTGTTCAGCAATGCGCTCTATGGTTTTATCCAGTTGAACATCATCTACTTTAAGACCGGTTTGCATAGCATATTGCAGTTGTAGCGTGTCTGAAATCAGTCGCTCTAGAATTTGCTTACGTAAAACACTTTCTTCTGGTAATTCAGTGCCCTGTTTTTTTAATTGTGCGGTAACGGTGGCAATGCGGCTTTCCAGTTCCTGCTCAGTCACCACCGTTTGGTCCACTATCGCGACGATACGATCCAGCTTAATGAATTCTGCGGCTTGAGCATTAAATTGGCAAGCAGCCATTAAAGTGCCGGTTAATAATAAAGCTTGCATCAAGTTTTTAATAAAGGTGCGCAAAG
>PHCL01000409.1 GCA_002842195.1 Betaproteobacteria bacterium HGW-Betaproteobacteria-20
ATAGGGCGTTTAAGCCGCTCGCATGCCACGGTGCTGATTAACGGTGAATCTGGCAGCGGCAAAGAGCTTGTTGCCAGCGCCCTGCATCGCCACAGCCCGCGCGGCGATAAACCATTTATTGCCATTAATACCGCGGCAATTCCCAAAGACCTATTAGAATCAGAACTGTTTGGCCATGAGCGCGGCGCTTTTACCGGCGCGGCGGCATCACGGCGTGGTCGCTTTGAACAGGCGGATACCGGCACACTGTTTTTAGATGAAATCGGCGACATGCCGGCTGACCTGCAAACACGGCTTTTACGCGTGTTAAGCGATGGTCAGTTTTACCGTGTCGGCGGACACCAGCCCATTAAAGTAAACGTGCGTATCATAGCCGCCACCCATCAGGATTTAGAAGAACGTGTCAAAAGCGGGCTATTTCGTGAGGACTTATTTCACCGCCTAAATGTCATCCGGCTAAGGCTGCCGGCGCTGCGTGAACGCCGCGAAGATATTCCCCTGCTCATCAAACATTTTTTACAGCACAGCGCCCTCGAACTGGGCGTGGAAACCAAGCAGCCTTCTGTGGCCGCGCTTAAATATTTAAGTGCAGTGAATTGGAGCGGAAATGTGCGCCAGCTGGAAAACGTATGTCATTGGCTCACCGTCATGGCGCCAGGGCAAAACATTGACATTGCAGATTTACCGCCAGAGCTGAAAGACGACACAGGAAAATCAAGCGCCGCACTGTCGTGGCAGGATGCGCTAGCCAGTGAAGTAGCAGATGCGCTTAACCGTAATGAACAAAACGTGCTGGAAACCCGCACCCAAATATTCGAACGAATCTTGATAGAAAAAGCGCTGCAGCACACCCACGGTCGCCGCATAGAAGCCGCCAACCAGCTGGGCATGGGCCGCAATACACTGACACGTAAAATTCAGGAATTGGGCATAGAAGAGTAAAGGTCTTGTGGTATAACAATCGTGGTTCGACAAGCTCACCAACCACATCCATTGAAAAGTCGTAGGTAGGAGCGCAATTCATTGCGCGAATAATGTAACAATCATCTTGCCATGATTGACTACCACCGCATTCGCGCAATGAATTGCGCTCCTACCAAAATAAAAAACGGCAAGCGTGATTGCCGTTTCATTTGTTGCATTAAGCTTAACTAAGCCTTTTTTGTAGCAAGCGTAGCCTCGATGAAATGCAATGCAATGCAATCGAGGGATTTGTAAATATTCCCTTGATTTCGCTTCGCTTCATCAAGGCTACAATTGCTAAGCCTTTTTTGTAGCCGCGATGTAGCGTAGCGAAATCGAGGGTATTTGTTATATTACCCTCGATTACATTTCATTTCACGGTTGGTGAGCTTGTCGAACCATCG
>PHCL01000018.1:0-10482 GCA_002842195.1 Betaproteobacteria bacterium HGW-Betaproteobacteria-20
ATTATCAGCGCTGACTCAGCACAACCGACCCTATGCTGGTGAGCAATATTTTCTGCTTGACGCACAAAATAACTTTATACAGGCAGGGCCCTGGCAAAAAGAACTGGAATCCAAAGCTGGAGATTTTAAACCGGATCTTCGCAATGAATCAGACCTTGTTAAGCTCTTAGGCCTCACAGAAACAAATAAACAACCACATTTATCTCAACGGCAAGTGTTATTACAAGGGCGAAAGTACATAGCCACTGGGATGACCATCCCCAAAGTGGGTTGGCGTTATTGCAGGCTGGTTCCTACCGATGAAATTTTAGCGCCGCTGCGCCGATTATTTTTCTCAATAATCGCTGTAGTATTAGCGAGTGGCCTGCTTATCGGATTTTTCATTAACGCTGCCGTTAAAAAAAATATCGTCAATCGCTTGCAGATAATGGCTAATGCCGTGCGGCGATATAGTCTGGGGGATTTAGATGCCCGTGCCAATCTTATTGGTGACGACGAAATTGCGACTACATCGCATGAATTCGATGCAATGGCTGAACAGATGAAAGCCACGCTGGATGCGATTCCAGACATTATGTTCGAACTAGGCTTAGATGGTCGCTACTATGCCGTGCATACGACCGATGCGGAATTACTCGTAGCATCTCCGAATGAATTGATAGGCAAAACCGTAGCACAAGTGCTTCCGCCACAATCTGCAGCAATCGTGATGGCCGCCCTACAGGAGGCACACGAGAAGGGCTGGTCTCGTGGCAGGCAATTTGAACTCGCCACACCTCAAGCTGAGCTTTGGTTTGAACTTTCGGTGGCTAAAAAACCGAGTACAGATGTTCAAAACCCACGATTTATAGTGTTGTCGCGTAACATTACCGAACGCAAACTGGCGGAAGAAGAGATTCAAAATCTGGCGTTTTTCGACACACTTACCGGCTTACCCAACCGGCGCCTACTGCTTGATAGACTAAAACATGCGCTTGCCTCCTCCACTCGCAATGGCAAAGATGGTGCGCTGCTGTTTGTTGATCTGGATCACTTTAAAACTTTGAATGACACGCTAGGTCACGCTATAGGTGACTTGTTATTACAACAAGTTGCTGAGCGCCTGGTCGCCAGTCTGCGCGATAGCGACACATTAGCCCGAGTTGCGCGCTTAGGCGGGGATGAGTTTGTAGTAGTGCTGGAAGACTTAAGCGAACATAATATTGAAGCTGCAGCACAGGCTGAAATCGTTAGCAAAAAAATTCTAAGCGCCCTTAATCAGCCATACCAGCTTGGTAAGCATATTTGCCACAGCACTGCCAGTATTGGCGTGGCACTCTTTAGCGACCATAGCTTATCTCAACAAGAATTGCTGAAACACGCTGACATTGCCATGTATCAGGCTAAAAAAGCCGGGCGTAACACACTACGGTTTTTTGACCCACAAATGCAGGCCAATATTGACGTGCGTGCCTCACTGGAAAGTGAATTGCGTCTGGCGCTTGATAAAGGACAATTTCAGCTGCATTACCAAGTTCAGGTAGATAGCCAACATCAACCGATAGGTGCTGAAGCTTTAATCCGCTGGCTTCACCCACTGCATGACGTAGTCTCGCCACTGCATTTTATTCCACTGGCCGAAGAAACCAACCTGATTCAATCCATTGGTCTATGGGTATTAGAGTCTGCATGCGCACAATTAAAAGCTTGGCAACAAAATGAATTTACACAAAACATCATGCTTTCTGTCAACGTAAGTGCTAAACAATTTCGTCAGGAAAACTTTGTGCCAGAAGTACTGGCCACGGTAAAACGTCACGCAATTAACCCTATGTTGCTCAAACTGGAATTAACCGAAAGCATGTTGTTGGACGACCTCGCCGGCACCACTTCCACTATGAATGCACTACAGGAAATTGGCGTGATGTTTTCCCTGGATGACTTTGGCACGGGTTATTCATCTCTGCAATACCTCAAACAACTGCCACTCAATCAACTCAAGATTGATCAATCATTCATACGTGACATTGTCACCGATAGTAATGATAAATCTATTGTGCGCACCATTATTGCCATGGCACATAGTATGAATCTAGACGTGATTGCCGAAGGCGTAGAAACTGAAGAACAGCGACAACTGCTAATGGAGTTAGGCTGTACCCACTTTCAAGGTTATTTATTTAGCAAGCCGTTAGCGATAACCCAGTTTGAAGCGCTGCTCAAAAATTTATGAAAGATACGAAACTATTGATTCGGCCCGGTAAAGTATTAAATCCGTTCGGGCTGAGCTTGTCGAAGTCCACTGACCTTTCAACAAGCTCAGCCCGAACGGACTTCATATATCATTGGGCCGAAGCAATAATATACAAAACATCTTAGGTGCATAAAGCATGTTGGGCAAGTTGAACCATCCATCAACTTAAGGCATACTCTATTAGAACCCTAAGCGCATTTGCTTCACGAAGCAATGCAAGCCATCTATCAGTCATTATCTGCACGTCTGATATAAAAAATAAGGAAGGCCCGCTTGAATAAAAAGATAGCCATACAATCTGAACAGCTACAACTTCTGCTATCAACCAGCAATAAGTCACTAACCACAGGGGTGCTGTTAGCGCTGATTCTTGCCTATACACAACGTGAATTACACGAGATTGAGGCAGTTCTTATTTGGCTTTTTTTCGTTATTGCAATTGCGCTATATCGGGCAGTACTGGCTTTTACTTATCAACGCACACCGGTTGACGGCCACTCCACAGCACCCAAGCAACTTAACAGGCTTCGTTGCAGCATTATAATCAGTGGCATAGCATGGGGTTCTGCTGGTTGGCTGTTGTATCCGGCAAATGATCTTCAGCACCTGATGTTTCTAATGATTCTGCTGGCTGGCCTTTCAGCCGGTGGGGTGGTTTCATTTTCAGCAGATATTATCAGCGCAATTACCTATACCGTAACAGTGCTTATTCCAATAATTATTTGCCTGTTGCTTGCAGAAGATAGTTTAACGAACACGATTGGATTGACGGGAATATTGTATCTCGGCTTCATGATCATGAGCGCGCATTATTTTAATAAGAAGCTAACTGAAAACATTGTGTTACGTCTGGAAGCTAACGCGCGTGAAAATGCAATGAGACTCAGTGAAGAGCGCTACCGCTTGTTGCTGAGCCATTCACCGGTCGGCATTTTTCATTATGACACGAATCTCACCGTGACTTATTGCAACAAGCACCTCGCTAGTTTGTTGCATATTTCAACAGACGATATCATCGGCGTAGACATCAACTCTCTTAAGGATAAATCCATTCTGCCGGCATTGCGTAAGGCATTAACAGGCGAGCTTGGCTATTATGATGGGCATTACAGCGCTACCGCCAGCGATGCCGAGGGATGGATAGATTTAGTTTGTGCGCCTATACAAAATAATGCTGGAAAAGTTGAGGGTGGTATTGCCATCATTCAGGACATTACTGCACGCAAATTAACTGAGGAAAAACTCAAAGCAATTACCGAGCAGCTCAGAGATACGCTCGATGCGATACCAGATCTTTTATTTGAACTTGGGTTGGATGGCCGCTACTATGCTGTGCATTCGCCAGACGAATCATTACTTGTCGCCCCGGCAAAAGATTTGATAGGCAAAACTGTGCCAGAAGTGCTGCCTGCAAAATCAGCTGCCACCATCATGAGCGCTCTGCAAGAAGCACATGAAAAAGGCTGGTCGCGGGGTATGCAATACCAACGAAAAAGTCTCAAAGGCCTACTTTGGTTTGATCTTTCCGTTGCCAGAAAATCAAGTCCTGATGTTCAAAACCCACGTTTTTTAGTGTTATCGCGCGACATCACCGAACGCAAGCAGGTTGAAGAATCTTTACGGAATAATGAGTTGCGCTGGAAATTCGCTATCGAAGGTTCTGGTGACGGCGTGTGGGACTGGAATATTCAAACTGACGAAGTGCAATATTCTAACCGCTGGAAAAATATGCTGGGCTATGCTGACCATGATATTCTACCCACCAATCAGGAATGGGTAAATCGCGTTCACCCTGAAGATTCGTGCTATGTTGCAGCAACCATGCAAGCTTACTTAAAAGGAAAAAGCTCAATTTACGTTGTTGAGTATCGCTTACGCTGTAAAGACGATAGCTATAAATGGATTCTTGGTCGCGGCATGGTGGTTAGCCGTGACGAGAACGGTGAGCCGTTGCGCATGATAGGTACGCACACAGATATTACCGAGCGCAAAAATACAGAGCAAGATCTACGCATTTCCGCCATCGCCTTTGAAGCACAAGAAAGCATGATGGTGTCTGATGCCAACAAAATCATCCTGCGTGTCAACAAAGCTTTTTCTGACATCACCGGTTATACGACTGAAGAGGTAGTCGGCCGCAGCTCATTACCACTCAGATCCAGTCTTCATGACGAAAGTTTTTACACGACTATTTGGGATAACGTTAATGCCAACGGGGCATGGAAAGGCGAAATCTATAGCAAACGGAAAAATGGCGAGGTTTTTCCTGGCATTCTCTCTATCACAGCGGTGAAGGGGCTCGACAACACTGTTTCTAATTACGTTACCTCTTTAGTTGACATCACTGTAGAAAAGATTACCGCTGAAGAAATTCAGTTCCTGGCGTTTTATGACTCGCTCACAGGTTTGCCCAACCGACGTTTGCTACTTGAAAGACTCCGTCATGCGCTGGCGGCTAGTGCACGTAATGGTAGAGATGGTGCATTACTGTTTATTGACCTCGATCATTTCAAATCACTAAACGACACACTAGGCCATGATATTGGCGACTTGTTATTACAGCAGGTTGCTAAACGTTTAACAGCCTGTGTGCGTGAAGAAGATACCGTTGCCCGCTTAGGCGGCGATGAGTACGTGGTGTTGCTGGAAAACTTAAGCCAGCATGCAATTGAAGCAGCAACGCAGGTCGAAGTCATTGGCACAAAAATTCTAGCTGCGCTCAACCAGGCTTATCAGCTTAATAAGCATGAATACCATAGTACCCTTAGCATGGGTGCTGCTCTTTTCAGTGACCATAACCAATCTCAGGAAGACTTGCTAAAGCATGCCGACATCGCCATGTACCAAGCCAAAAAAGCCGGCCGCAATACCCTGCGCTTCTTTGATCCTCAGATGCAGGAGGCAATCCACGCGCGCGTAGACCTTGAACGAGAATTACGTAAAGCATTAGAAAAACAGCAATTTCAGCTGTACTACCAAGTACAGGTGAATAGTGCTGGTAACGTCATTGGCGCAGAAGGCTTAATACGCTGGCTTCACCCTGAACGCGGCTTGGTGTCGCCGCTACACTTCATCTCTTTAGCCGAAGAAACCGGGCTCATTCTACCAATTGGAGAGTGGGTGCTGGATACGGCTTGTGCACAGATTAAAACTTGGCAACACAATACCCTAACTAAAAACATAACCTTGTCTGTTAACGTAAGTGCCAAACAATTTCAACAAGCCGACTTTAGTACCCAAGTAGAGGCTACTGTGCAGCGCTATGGCATTAACCCGATGAAACTCAAGCTGGAACTTACAGAAAGTATTTTGTTGGAAGATTTCGACAGCACTGCCGCAACAATGAGTGCTTTAGAAAATATTGGTGTGCAGTTCTCGTTAGACGACTTTGGTACCGGCTACTCATCCCTGCAATACCTTAAACGCTTACCGTTACATCAATTAAAAATCGACCAATCATTTGTACGTGATATTCTCGCAGATAACAGTGATAAAGCCATTGTGCGCACCATTATTGCTATCGCACAAAGTTTGGAGCTTAATGTTATTGCAGAGGGCGTAGAGACGGAAGAACAGCGACAACTCCTCTTGCAAAAAGGTTGTCACACTTTTCAGGGTTTTTTATTTGGTGAAGCTGTACCCATTGAACAATTTGAAGCGGCATTAACACAAGCCTGATGTTTTAGTAAACAGTTGACTGCTAACACCAATTTTATCCACCCTCGGTTATAATATACACCTTAACTAGCTGCCCTGCTCTGGGTCACCGTAACTGCGCGATGATTACCCTCCCCCGCTTAATTCTCACCATTTGAAACCGAATAAACCAATATGCCTTTTATTACTTTAGATAACGCCTCTTTAGCCTTTGGCCACCACGCCCTACTCGACCATGCCGCCTTTCAATTAGATGCGGGCGAGCGCGTAGGCCTGATTGGACGTAATGGTGCGGGTAAATCCAGCCTATTAAAAGCCATTGCCGGCACAATTAAACTGGATGAAGGCACTGTATGGCGCGCACCGAATACGCGCGTGGTATATGTACCACAAGAACCTGAGCTGGACATCACGCACACCGTATTTGAGGCCGTGGCAGAAGGTTTGGGTTCACTGCAACAAACCATTATTGATTATCACCAAGTCACTCATGACATCGGCATGCCGGAGGCAGATATTGATGCGCTAATGACCAAAATGCAGCACTTGCAACACGATTTAGATACCCAGAATGGCTGGGCGGCACAATCGCGCGTTGAGACTGTACTCAGTCGCTTAAAGTTAGATGCCGACGCCTTAGTTTCTACGCTGTCTGGCGGTTGGCGCAAACGTGTCGCCCTGGGTCGTGCGCTAGTAGCAGAACCTGAAGTATTATTATTAGACGAGCCTACCAATCATTTGGATTTAGAGGCCATTGAGTGGCTGGAAGACCTATTATTAGGCTTTAGCGGCAGTGTACTGTTTATTACCCACGACAGACGTTTCCTGGATAAATTAGCTACACGCATCACCGAACTAGACCGTGGCATACTTACTGATTTCGTCGGTAACTTTTCAGAATATCAAATTAAAAAAGAAGAGCTCGCCGCAGTTGAAGAAGTGCACGCCGCCAAGTTTGATAAATTTTTAGCGCAAGAAGAAGTATGGATACGTCAGGGCATTAAGGCACGCCGAACCCGCAATGAGGGCCGGGTACGACGCTTAGAATCCTTGCGCCTTGAGCGCGCTGCACGCCGCGAACGCCAAGGTAATGTTAAACTCAATGTGGATACAGGCGAGCGTAGCGGAAAACTGGTTGCCGAACTTGAGAACGTCAGCAAAGCTTATGGCGACAAAGTGCTGATTAAGAATTTCAGCACACGAATTTTACGTGGCGATAAAATTGGCTTATTGGGTCCTAACGGCATCGGCAAAACCACCCTACTCAAACTTATTTTAGGGGATATTGAGCCAGATAGCGGGAAAATTGAACGCGGTAGTAAACAAAGCGTAGCCTATTTTGACCAAATGCGTGAGCAGTTAGATGAAGAAGCCACACTGGTTGATACCATTAGTCCGGGTTCTGATTTTATTGAAATTGGTAATGAGCGCAAACACGTCATCAGCTATTTAGAAGACTTCCTGTTTCCACCCCAACGCTCACGCTCACCAGTTAAATCGCTGTCTGGCGGCGAGCGTAACCGATTACTGCTAGCAAGACTTTTTGCCCGCCCAGCCAATGTTTTGGTACTTGATGAACCAACCAACGACCTGGATATTGATACCCTGGAACTCCTGGAAAGCTTGCTACAAGAGTTTGCCGGCACGCTATTTTTAGTCAGCCATGATCGGGCTTTTTTAGAAAACACTGTGACTCAAGTCATTGCCTTTGAAGGTAATGGCATATTGACTGAGTTTGGTGGCGGCTATGATGACTGGCAACGCTTCACCCAGCAACGTTTGCAAGACAATCGAGCAGAAGAGAGAAAAACTAGCACAACATCAACAGTAAAAAATAATCCAAGCGCAATGTCTAGCCAAACTAAAGCCGCTAAAAAACTAAGTTTCAAAGAACAAAAAGAACTGGATGAAATTCCACTAAAAATAGAGCAACTAGAAGCCGAGCAAGCTGGTATCAATTTACAACTTGCCGACAGCGCACTTTACCAAGCCGAAGACAAAACAAAAGCGAACCAAATCAATCAACTACAATCGAGGCTGACTGAAATTAATAATTTATTAGAAAAGTTACTGGCTCGCTGGGAAGTTTTAGACGAAAAATCAAATTGAGTCGCACATTTCAATCAAGATATCCCCTAAAAAACTTCAAATCACTTTTACTATTACTTATATTTATCAAATAGTTAGATATATTTAACACAATATATTTCACAGTTGATGTAAAACTCTTGATTTTTAATTATACTGCTCAATTCAGTTCATGGCGTCAAATTGAGCAGTATATTTCCAATGAGTTTTGATACCATCAAAAAAAATATCCTCAGCCTAGTCAATCCTTTACAGATACCGTTAGCGCTTACCTGCCTCGTGCTGATTGGCGGGTTCAGTACAACCTATATGCTTTGGCGTAAAACACAGCAACAAGAAGCTGAGCATCTGCATAAAGCATTAGAGTTCTCATCAACGCAGATCACCAACAATATTATCAACCGCGTTAATAACTACATGGTTGTCATGCGTGGCATTCAAGGATTTATGCACGGATCTGAACAGGTGACCAAAGATGAATTCAGGACTTATATTCAAGGTTTGCAATTACAACAAAAACTCCCCGGCGTGCAAGGAGTTGGCTTAGTAAAAATAGTGTTGCATTCTGAAAAAGACAAGCACATTACTGAAATGCGTCATCAGGGCACTGATGACTATAAAATAGTCCCTGAGGGGCAGCGCGAACGCTATGCCCCAATCATAATGATGGAGCCCTTAACTAAGGACAATGCTAAAGTAATAGGTCTGGATACTCTGACTATACCAGCGGCCACAAGCGCCATGGAGCAAGCGCTAGTCATAAATGATGTCACCATCACATCTAAAACCACGTTAATTCAAGATGCTGGGAAAAATAATGCCTTTGGCTTTGTAATGTACCTGCCTATATACAAAAATTTGACCACTCTCGATACGTTACATGATCGGCAAGTTGCGCTTTCAGGTTGGGTAGATGTTCCTTTTCGTATCAATGATCTCATCAAAGGTTTGCAAAATCCAGATATTGACCTTGAAATTCATGATGGTAATCCGCAGTTAGCGCATATGCTCATGTACCATTCTGATACCAAGTCGCATAAAGAAAGGCTATTCGAAGGTAGACAACAAATCAGCAGTGTTATTGAGATTGGCGGTCGCCAGTGGACACTTCTTATGAGTGCCACCCCTGCGTTCGAAGCACACACCATATCTGGCCATCAAACAAGCTTGGTTGGATTAACGGGTATTGCCCTCACGCTATTACTAAGCTTGTTGACCTGGTTATTATCAAAAGGTAAAGAACGAATTGTCCAAGACTCAGAGGCGCGCTACAAATTACTATTCACCGCCAATCCTGTGCCAATGTGGGTATATGACATCAGCACGCTTGCGTTTATTGCAGTGAACAACGCTGCAATCAAGCAATATGGCTACACCAATGAAGAATTCATTGGTATGAAAATTAGTGATATCAGGCCAAAAGAAGACCTGCCGCATTTGCAAGAAAACATCAAAAAAATCGCCTCCCAAACCAACCTATACAATCAAGCTGGCGTCTGGCAACACCGCAAAAAAGATGGCAGCCTGATTTGGGTAGACATTACAGGCCACACCCTAACCTTTGAAGGACGCGCTGCAGAAATAATACTGGCACAAGATGTAACAGCGCGTATTGAGGCCGAGCAACAACTGCAAATTAGCGCCAAAGTATTTGAATTTAGCCACGAAGGCCTCATCATCACCGATGCTAACACCATTATCCTGTCTGCAAATCGTGCCTATACTAAAATTTCTGGATACTCACTCAAGGAACTTATCGGCAAGACGCCTACCTTGAGCAAATCAAAATTTCAAGACGAAGAGTTTTACAAAGCGATGTGGGCAAGCCTGAGCCATGGAAATCACTGGCAGGGTGAAATCTGGAATCAACGTAAGAATGGTGAAGTATATCCCGTATGGCTCAGTATAACTGCCGTGACTAATGAAGCTGGGAAAGTAAGCAATTACATTGCTTCATTTTCTGACATATCAGAATCTAAAAAAGCCGAAGAAACTATTCATAACCTCGCTTTTTACGATGCATTAACAGGGCTTTCCAACCGCCAACTGCTCCGAGAACGTTTGAAACAAATAATGTCTCCAGACTTAAATCAACAACACCAAGGCGCTATTCTTCACATTGATTTGGATGATTTTAAATCGCTTAACGACACCAAAGGCCATGATGTTGGCGACCAACTTCTAATCGAGGTCGCAAAGCGCATCCGTAGTTGCACCTACCCTGATGACATCGTTGCACGTCTGGGTAGTGATGAATTCATCGTGATGCTCGACTTCTTAAACATGGAACGAGAGCAAGCCATCAAAGAAGTTGAAAAAATTACCGAAAGAATTCAAAACGCTATCAAACAACCTTTTGATTTGTGTGGCAATGAATACCATTGCACTTCTTGCATAGGCATTAATTTTTTCTATAATGACCAAACCTCAATTGAAGAAATTCTGCGAAAAGCCGATGCGGCAATGTCTCAAGCTAAAAAATCAGGTCGAAATAAAATTCACTT
>PHCL01000018.1:10701-13397 GCA_002842195.1 Betaproteobacteria bacterium HGW-Betaproteobacteria-20
TAATCCGCTGGCAACATCCAGAAAAAGGCCTTATTTCACCCGCCGTTTTTATCCCCTTGGCAGAAGAAACCGGACTGATACTGCCTATTGGCTACTGGGTGTTAGAAACGGCATGCAAGCAACTCAAAGCATGGAGCAGCCATTTAAAAACAAAGCCTTTGTTACTGGCGGTAAATGTGAGTGCCAAACAGTTTCATCAAGCTAACTTTGTGGCACAAGTATTGGAAGTACTCGACCACACTGGAGCCGATCCTACGCGACTTAAATTAGAGCTCACCGAAAGCCTGTTAGTGGAAAATATTGACACTACAATAAAAAAAATGGCCCAACTCAAAGCCAAAGGTGTGAATTTTTCATTAGACGATTTTGGTACTGGATTTTCTTCACTTACTTATTTAAAGCGATTGCCAATCGACCAGTTGAAGATTGACCAATCTTTTGTGCGAGACATTCTAAGTGACCCCAATGACGCTTCCATTGTCCGCACCATTATTACATTAGGAGAAAGTTTAGGATTATCTGTCATTGCTGAAGGTGTGGAAACAGAAGAACAGCGTAAGTTCCTTATTACTAATGGCTGTCACAACTATCAGGGCTATCTATTTAGCAAGCCTGTACCTGTAAGTGAATTTGAACGCATGGTGTTGCAAAAAATCTAGGTCAAACCCACCAAAAAAAAGAGAGCATCTTATAATATTAATAAAACTCGGATACAAAACAGCACCGTTTTTACAGTAATTACGTAAGATCCACACATAAACACACCGTAACTTATTATTGATTTAACTGGTGCCCCCGACACGAATCGAACGTGTGACCCTCCCCTTAGGAGGGGGATGCTCTATCCACTGAGCTACGGGGGCATTTTAAAACCGCAACTATTTTCTCACATTTCAAAGAAAATCGTGTGAGTGTAACTTAATAGCGTGGCAGATTTAATAATTAAAGTATAGAAAGTGCTAACATAGCTCAATTGATGGTTTTTCACACATTTATAAGTAAACTGAACTCAAAAAAACATGGCGCTTAAATTACTTTTTTATACTGCAGTGTTGTTTCTAGCATTTTTTGGCTACCGCAGCTATGCTGCTACATCAAGCACCCTGCAGATCGGTGATGATGCACCAGCCTTCACACTTAATGATGCTCAAGGTCAAACGCATTATTTGTCTGATTATGCTGGCAAATATCTAGTCCTCTATTTTTACCCTAAAGATGACACACCTGGTTGCACCAAAGAGGCTTGCAATTTTAGAGACGACATGGGACAACTTGAAAAATTAGGGGCAAAAATAGTGGGCATTAGCGTAGATAACAGTGAATCACATGCAAATTTTGCAAAAAAATATCACTTACCATTCCCGCTATTGGCAGACACTAATGGAAATGTTGCTGACAGCTACCATGCACTGACTAATTTGTATCTGGTAAAAATTGCTAAACGCTATACGTTTTTAATAAACCCTTCGGGCAAAATTGCACGAATATACAAAAGTGTGGATACATCAAACCACTCACAACAAATTATTGATGACCTAAAACTTATTCAAAATTAGCTATTAGTGAGTAATTGAACTTAAGTCTAACCAAACTATTTCCAACAGCGATAATGAATCACAGTCAAAACTTACCCCTTGTTATTGGTTTTTTTATCCTCTGGCTAGCTTTCGTAGCAGTAGGAATTTACTACGCAATGAAGTTAAAAAAGAGTGAAGAGTTGTGGAAGTTTGCTTTGGAAGGTGCAGGCGATGGCGTTTGGGATTGGGACATTCAGAATGATGTGGTTAAATTGTCTAATCGCTATATAGAAATGTTTGGTTTCAATGATAATGACATTCACACGACCAGCATTAAAGAGTGGGATAACCGCATTCACGCTGATGATGCTGCGTCAATGGCAAAGGCAGTGGAAGACTATTTAACAGGTAAATCTGAAAAATATGTACATGAGTACCGCGTAATCTGTAAAGATAAAAGCATTAAATGGATACTCTCACGGGGCATGATAGTAAAGCGAGATAGTCATGGTAAACCGTTGCGCATGGTGGGTACGCATACCGACATCACAGCACGCAAACAACTTGAAAGCCGGCTTGAAAATTTAGCGCATTTTGACCCACTATCTAACGTGCCTAATCGCACATTGTTTAACGACAGACTTAAACTGGCCTTATCATACGCCAAGCGCGAAAAGAAAATGCTTGCTGTCATGTTTGTGGACTTAGACCTTTTTAAGGAAATCAATGACTTATACGGCCATGAAACTGGCGACATTGTGCTCAAAAAGGTATCAAGGCAATTAGTCTCTTGTGTACGTGAGTCCGATACTGTCGCCCGTTTGGGTGGAGATGAATTTGTTATTTTATTACCTATTATTGACCATGAGAATGATGCGGCCCTTGTCGCCACCAAAATTGTAGAAGCAATATCACAACCTATTAAAGTCGAAAAAGCAAATCTGCATATTACCTGCAGCATTGGCATTGCCATCTATCCGCAACATGGCAAAGATGAGAAAATATTAATGATAAACGCTGATATGGCGATGTATCAGGCTAAGAAGGATGGTAAAAATCAGTCCAAGTTTTTTGATGAGGCGATGCGACTGAAGTAGTGAGACCATTCAAATTTCTTACACTCCCGACTTCAAAGGCCGCTTGCCGCTGCTGGAGCCGTTTAAGTCTGATTAATAAATA
>PHCL01000410.1 GCA_002842195.1 Betaproteobacteria bacterium HGW-Betaproteobacteria-20
TAAAAATGGTACTGTCGTTT
Source organism: Betaproteobacteria bacterium HGW-Betaproteobacteria-20 (assembly GCA_002842195.1). Taxonomy (GTDB): domain Bacteria; phylum Pseudomonadota; class Gammaproteobacteria; order Burkholderiales; family Methylophilaceae; genus Methylotenera. The sequence continues at coordinate 21 of PHCL01000410.1, forward strand.
AATTAAAGCGTTAGCAAAGAGATTAAGTTGTGTAGCGGGCTTGTTTCTTTAGTGAGCAACGTACCATAATCATTTCTCATATCTCGACATTCTAAATCCAGGTATTTCCATTTGAGTATTAATAACACAGCGCTTGGCAACCCGGGTTTTGGCTTGGGTTTGCGCACCGCGCATTATCATGAAATTTTAGCATCCCGGCCAAACATAGACTGGTTTGAGGTGCTGTCAGAAAACTATATGGTGCCAGGCGGAAAGCCGCTACATTTTCTGGATAGAATTTGTGCTGAATATCCTGTTGTCATGCACGGCGTATCACTTTCAATCGGCTCTACAGCAGCACTTGATCAAAATTATCTGCGCGACTTAAAGAAACTGGCTGACAGAATCCAGCCTGCCTGGATTTCTGACCACTTATGCTGGACAGGCGTGCACGGCCAAAATATGCATGATTTATTGCCGCTGCCATATACAGAAGAAACCGCCAAACACGTGGTCGAGCGGGTAAAGATAGTGCAGGATTTTCTCGGCCGCCGGATTTTGCTGGAAAATGTTTCCAGCTACGCCAGTTATGTAGACTCCAGCATGAGCGAATGGGAGTTTATTTCACTGATTTGCGAGCAATCTGATTGTCTGCTGTTGCTGGATGTAAATAATATTTACGTGAGCAGTTATAACCACCAATTTGATGCCAAAGCCTTTATTGACGGTGTGCCAGCTAAGCGCGTGCAGCAAATCCACTTGGCTGGGCATCATAATAACGGCGACTATATTATTGACACGCATGATGCCCCCATCATCGACCCCGTGTGGGATTTATATGGCTACGCATTATCACGCCTGGGTGCGGTTGCCACCATGATAGAACGCGATGACCATATTCCTGCGCTTGAAGTGTTGGTGCAAGAGCTACAAATTGCGCGTGACATTTCGGCGCAAACATTGAGTCGCTCGCATGCATAAATTAGCCAGAATTCAAGCGGATTTTCAAGCGTATTTAATGGATGATGCAACAGAAGCTGCATTCGTAAATGTAATCGTCAATGATGAAAAAGCCGGTGCGAGAAAACGCCTGGGGATTTACTACGATGCCTACCGTTTGCGCATTATTGCAGCGCTGGCGGCCGCCTACCCCAAACTGAAATTATTGTTAGGCGATGATTTATTCGACAGCACTGCACACGCTTACATTGACCAAAATCCGTCCACCTATCGCAATCTGCGTTGGTATGGCAGTGAAATGCGGGCACATTTACAGGCTAACCTGCCGCAACATCCCATTGTGGCGGAGATGGCTGATTTCGAGTGGGCGCTAGGTCTGGCGTTTGACGCAGAAGATGC
>PHCL01000411.1 GCA_002842195.1 Betaproteobacteria bacterium HGW-Betaproteobacteria-20
CTACCATGCCTTTAATGACAGGATGTGGGTCGTAATTTTCCAAAGTGAAGTCTTCAAATTTAAAATCAAAAATGTTGTGTACATTTGGGTTGATTTTCATTTGCGGCAAAGCACGAATATCGCGCGATAATTGCTCGTTCACTTGTTCCATGTGATTAGTGTAAATATGCGCATCGCCCAGCGTATGTACAAAATCACCCAGCGCCAAATCGCACACTTGGGCGACCATCATAGTGAGTAAAGCGTAAGACGCGATATTGAATGGCACACCCAGGAAAATGTCCGCGCTTCGCTGATAGAGCTGACAACTTAACTTTGATTTTTGATCTGCATCGTCTGGCAATGCCGGCGCGACATAAAACTGAAAAAAAGCATGGCAAGGTGGTAGCTTCATTTGATCCACATCCGCCACATTCCATGCTGACACAATCAATCGGCGTGAATCAGGATTGTTTTTAATGGCATTCACTACTTGCGTAATTTGATCAATATGCGTGCCATCAGGTTTGGGCCAATTACGCCATTGATAGCCATACACAGGGCCTAGATTACCATTTTCGTCTGCCCATTCATCCCAAATACGCACACCATTTTCTTTAAGGTAAGCAATATTAGTACTGCCTTGTAAAAACCACAGTAGCTCGTGAATAATAGACTTTAAATGAACTTTTTTGGTAGTGACCAAAGGAAAACCCTCTGCCAGATTAAAGCGCATTTGATAGCCAAATACCGACAGCGTACCAGTACCCGTGCGGTCTTCTTTTTTGTTGCCGTGTGTTAATACATGGCGCATTAAGTCGGTATATTGTTTCATAAGTTTTTACGCTTGTCGTTCCGACGCAGGTCGGAATCCAGTCAAATAATCAATGAGTATAAATCTTCCCAATTTGGATTCATATTTTCTATTATTCTTAGCTTCCAAATATGCTTCCTTTCTTTAAGTTGCTTTTCACGAAAAATGGCTACGTTTATGTCGCCTACACATTCATACCATACCAAAGTGTGTACATTGTAGGCTTTGGTAAACCCCTCAACGACATTATTTTTATGCTCCCAAACACGTTTAACCAAATCAGTGGTTACGCCAATATAAAGCGTGCCATTTCTTTCACTTGCTAAAATATAAACGTACGCGTACATCTTGCTTGGCTGGATTCCGACCTGCGTCGGAATGACAGGCTATTAAACACTCTTCGCAATAAATTCTTTAATAGCCGCATCACTCACATCCATCACTGAGTATTTTTGCGGCAAATCTTCTATACCACGCAATGAATCCGGGCGCGGTGGCACAGTACCTAACGCTTCCACCAGCGCATCTTCAAACTTGGCCGGCAGCGCGGTTTCCAGCAC
>PHCL01000019.1 GCA_002842195.1 Betaproteobacteria bacterium HGW-Betaproteobacteria-20
TATTTTTCATCACATTTCCTTTTATTCATTGATTCTTGATGTAAGCACATTGCAAATCGGTGAGAATTAGCGTACTGCAAAAAGTAGGCTATTAAGCACATGGTATGTTAAGCAAGTCCAATGCCAACACAATTAAATCCATCATTAATTTAATTTAGTTATAGCTAAATCAAATGGTTAGAGTTTATTTTATTGGATGTAACAGAAGCAAAATGGTAGCTGTAAAATTGGATTGATACATTCTTTGCAATCAATTGAAACGCTTCCGTGCAATATTTGCGCATTTTGGCGGTGAATAAGCTGAGTAACTGAGTTCTAGTGATGAAAATTGATTGAGCGAATTTAGTCAGAATTTAAGCGTTTAAATCACACTTAACTTCGTCACAATGCTCCGAGCGAAATTCGCTGCCCTGTAAGCCTTTATTTATAAGGCTCGCAGGGAAGCGCTTGGAATGATGAATAAAATAGAGCGAAAAAAATACTTTAAAAAGTATGCGTTTATTGGTCTGATTATTTGGGAATTATTATCTTAGCGGATTCTTTCACAGTGCTACTCGCACGGTAAAATACTAACTGTTTACCAATATGATGAACTGCGATTGCATTGGTGTTAGCGCATATTTCATCAAAAATTGCTTTTCGCGTAACCCGATTATCATCTGCCACTTGCACTTTTATGAGCTCATGTGCATTCAAATTAAGCTCAATTTCTTTCAGCACATTGTCCGTGAGGCCGTTATTACCAATCATCACCACTGGGTTTATATCATGCGCTAAACCGCGTAAATGTGCGATTTGTTTGGTGGTGAGCTTTAAATTAGTTGGTTTCATGATGTTCTTTTATAATGGAGTGATAACTACGCATTTTAACATGAAGCGAGTTTAACGCTGAATGAAACCTTACCTCGAATGAAACCTTATCTGTCATGAAGCCCAGTAAAACCAGTAAAGCATGGATGCAAGAGCATTTGAACGACCCCTACGTCATACTTGCACAGAAAGACGGCTTTCGTGCACGTGCTGCTTATAAGCTTACCGAAATAGACGATAAAGATAAACTGATTAAGCCCGGTATGACCATCGTAGATTTAGGCGCTACGCCAGGCAGTTGGTCACAGGTAGCGGTGCAGCGATTAAAAGCAAAGGGTAGTCAGGAGATAAGCGGACGAATCATTGCTTTGGATTTATTGGAAATGGAGCCTATTAACGGCGTAGAATTTATTCAGGGTGATTTTCGCGAAGATGCTGTATTAAAATTATTAGAAAATAGTTTAAATGGCAAGCAAGCTGACCTTGTAATTGCAGACATGGCACCCAATATCACTGGTATCACTATAGTAGATCAAGCTGGCGCAGCCTACTTAACTGAGCTGGCTTTGGAATTTAGCAAAGACTGGTTGAAACCTAACGGTAATTTTTTGGTCAAGGTGTTCATAGGTGAAGGTTTTGATGAAATTGTAAAAAATATGCGTGCAATGTTTGACAAAGTGGTGACGCGCAAACCTAAAGCGTCACGTGGTAGAAGTAACGAAGTTTATCTGTTAGGCCTAGGCCGTAAATAATACAGACATAAAAAATACTGCTGTAAAGCTGCAGTATCGTGAGTTTTAAGCTTAAAATATAGCTTAAGTTTACCTTTTCAAAAAAGGAATGGAATTTTGAACAACAATACATTTAAGAGTATCGCCATTTGGTTGGCAATTGCCATGGTATTAATGACCATTTTCAATTTGTCTGGCGTTAAAAACGGCGCAGATAACCAAGTGGTATATTCACAATTTATTCAAGAAGTGAAAGATGGCCGCATTGCTAAAGTGCAGATAGATGGTCGTGTTTTGCATGGCACAACGCACGACGGCAAAAAATTCAATACTTTTGCACCTTCAGATCCCTGGTTAATTTCTGATTTGCTTAAAAATAATGTGATGGTAGAAGCTAAGCCGGATGAAGAGCAATCATTTCTCATGAGTATTTTTGTGTCATGGTTCCCAATGATATTGTTAATCGGTGTCTGGATATTTTTTATGCGTCAAATGCAAGGCGGCGGTAAAGGCGGTGGGCCATTTTCATTTGGTAAAAGCAAAGCGCGTCAGTTGGATGAAAGTAATAACCAAACCACCTTTGCCGATGTAGCCGGTTGTGATGAAGCCAAGGACGAGGTAATGGAAATTGTGGAGTTTTTACGTGACCCCAATAAATTTCAAAAACTGGGCGGGCGTATTCCTCGTGGTGTTTTGCTGGTAGGGCCTCCTGGTACAGGTAAAACCCTGATTGCCCGTGCTATTGCCGGTGAGGCGAAGGTGCCGTTCTTTACTATTTCAGGTTCGGATTTTGTAGAGATGTTCGTTGGTGTCGGCGCATCCCGTGTGCGCGATATGTTTGAGACCGCCAAGAAAAGCTCACCTTGCATTATTTTTATTGATGAAATTGATGCAGTAGGACGCAGCCGTGGATCAGGTACTGGAGGCGGCAATGATGAGCGCGAGCAAACATTGAACCAGCTGTTGGTTGAGATGGATGGTTTTGAAGCTAATTCTGGTGTGATTGTGATTGCCGCAACTAACCGTGCTGACGTGCTTGATAAAGCTTTGTTGCGCCCAGGTCGTTTTGATCGTCAAGTGATGGTGGGCTTGCCCGACATTAAGGGCCGTGAGCAAATCTTGCTTGTTCACATGCGAAAGGTACCGATTGATGTGGATGTACAGGCTGATATTATCGCGCGGGGTACCCCGGGTTTTTCAGGTGCGGATTTAGCAAATTTAGTGAACGAAGCCGCACTATTTGCTGCGCGTCGTAATAAACGCACAGTGGATATGCAGGATTTTGAAGATGCCAAAGATAAAATCTTTATGGGTCCTGAGCGTAAATCCATGGTCATGCGTGAAGAAGAGCGTATGAATACGGCTTATCACGAATCTGGTCATGCCGTAGTCGCTAAATTGCTACCTAAAGCTGATCCGGTGCACAAAGTTACAATTATGCCGCGTGGTTGGGCGCTGGGTCTTACTTGGCAGTTGCCTGAGTTTGATCGTATCAGTAATTACAAAGACAAAATGCTGGAAGAGATTTCGATTTTGTTTGGCGGCCGTATTGCTGAAGAGATTTTTATGCATCAAATGTCAACCGGTGCTTCGAATGACTTTGAACGGGCAACTAAACTTGCACGCGCAATGGTCACTAAATATGGTATGAGCGATGCTTTGGGTACGATGGTTTATGCTGGTGATGAGCAAGACTCATTTTTTGGTAACATGAGTGCAAAAACCATTTCTGAGGCTACGCAACAGAAAGTAGATGCTGAAATTCGTCGTATTTTAGATGAGCAGTATGGTATTGCCCGCAAATTGCTGGAAGATAATCGTGATAAAGTAGAAGCGATGGCTGCAGCGCTAATGGAGTACGAAACCATTGATGCCGATCAAATCAACGACATTATGGCGGGTATTCCAGTGCGCCCACCTAAGCCTACGCAAAGTAAGGCAACCCCACCAAAAGATACGGGCTCAACAGGCGTGGGTGCGGCACCTGCACCACAGCCTGCAGCAAAAAGTTAACATTTAGTGGGCATTCAAAAAGGGCTAGGTTTCTAGCTCTTTTTTTATTGTGCGAATGTTAAGTATAATGGCTTATGCAATCTTACTTTGAATTTACCTGTGGCAAGTACCAACTTACGCTCAATCGCCCATATGTAATGGGTATAGTCAATGTCACACCAGATTCATTTTCAGATGGCGGCCAATATACATCTACAAAATCAGCGACGGAACATGCACTTAAGTTAATTGCTGAGGGTGCGGATATTCTGGATATTGGTGGGGAATCGACACGTCCAGGGGCAGTTCCAGTGAGTTTGGATGAAGAGCTAAGTCGGGTGATTCCAGTCATTGAGGCTTTAAGTCACATTTCAACAGTGCCTATTTCAATTGATACTTATAAACCAGAAGTAATGCGGCAGGCGATTGCGGCTGGTGCGGATATTGTGAACGATGTGCGTGCATTACAAGAGCCGGGCGCTCTGGAGGCTGTGTTTAACTGTAATGTGGGGATATGCTTAATGCACATGCAAGGCATGCCGCAAACCATGCAGTTAGCCCCTCATTATGTAGATGTAGTCAGTGAGGTTAAACAGTTCTTAACTGACAGGCTAAATACAGCTTTAACACAGGGAATTGTTAAAAATCGTATTCTACTTGATCCCGGCTTTGGTTTTGGTAAGACTCGTGCCCATAATATTACCCTTATTAAACACCTGGATAAGCTTGTGGATATCGGTCAACCGTTACTGGTAGGCTTGTCGCGAAAAGCTGTATTAGGCGCTATTGCTGGTGGAGATGAAGGACAGCGGTTACATGCAAGCATTGCCGCTTCGGTCATTTCTGCCATGAAAGGCGCTAAAATACTGCGTGTGCATGATGTGAAAGCAACTGTGGATGCACTCAAAGTGGTAGCAGCTGTGACATAGCAGCTCAAATAAAAGTAAACAAAATTATCATAATAGTTATTGGCAGATACAAAAGGGCTTAAAAAAATAATGACTAAAAAATATTTCGGCACAGATGGCATACGCGGCAAAGTGGGTGAACACTTCATTACGCCGGATTTTGTGATGCGCTTAGGCTACGCCGCAGGTAAGGTGTTGACTTCAGTGAATAGCAATCTTGCCAAAGGTGCGCATCCCTCGGTGTTAATTGGCAAAGATACCCGTATTTCTGGCTATATGCTAGAAGCGGCTTTAGAAGCAGGCTTGTCTGCCGCCGGCGTTGATGTATTGCTCACAGGACCAATGCCAACACCAGCTGTGGCTTATCTCACGCGTGCTTTACGGGCGCAGGCGGGCATCGTTATTTCAGCCTCGCACAATCCATATTACGATAATGGCATCAAGTTTTTTTCAAGTGAAGGTGCAAAATTAGCCGATGACATTGAGCATGCGATTGAGGCTGAATTAGATAAGCCCATGCAAGTGATGGAATCAGCCAAGCTTGGCAAGGCGCGCCGTATAGATGATGCCGCTGGGCGATATATTGAGTTTTGCAAAAGTACTTTTCCAAATAATATGGATTTGCGCGGATTAAAAATTGTTCTAGATTGCGCGCATGGCGCTACTTATCATGTTGCTCCTGACGTGTTTCATGAGTTAGGGGCAGAAATTATTGCTATCGGCAATAAGCCAGACGGTCTGAATATTAACGAGCAGGTGGGTTCTACGCATCCGCAAGCCTTGCAAAAAACGGTGCTTGAATATGGCGCAGACTTAGGCATTGCATTCGATGGCGATGGTGACCGAGTGATGATGGTGGATGCCAAGGGCAATTTACTGGATGGCGACCAGTTGCTCTATATTATTGCCTTAGGTTTGCAGGCTAAAGGCGAACTTAAAGGCGGTGTAGCGGGTACGTTAATGACTAACCTTGCGCTGGAGCATGGCTTGCAAAAGCATAACATTCCATTTGCGCGTGCCAAAGTGGGCGACCGCTATGTGCTGGAGCTACTTAATGAAAAACATTGGAAACTGGGCGGTGAAAATTCTGGTCATATTCTCACGCTGGATAAACACACCAGCGGCGATGCGATTATTGCCGCTTTGCAGGTTTTACATGCGCTACTACTCAGTGGTAAAACCCTGGCAAACTTGGGTGCAGATTTGGTGTTATATCCACAAGTGTTGATCAATGTTAAAACCGCTAAAAAAATAGACCTGGATCATCATGCTGAAATTCAAATGGCAGTAAAAGTGGCAGAAAACGAACTTGCCGGACGGGGCAGGGTGCTACTAAGGGCTTCTGGCACTGAACCTAAAATTCGGGTAATGGTAGAGGGTGAAGATCAGCTGCAAGTGCAGACTTTGGCGAAAAATATTGCAGATGTAGTGACACAGGCTGCTAATTAGCCAGCTGAATGGCAATTGCAGAAATGCGTTAAATTCATTAATCCATCACAACGCGTTCATTAATCTTTCATATTTCAATGGCATTATAGCTTTCATACTCAAATAAAGAGTAGTTTATTAGGAGCTAAGATGTCATACAGAATGCGTTTATATTTAAATCGCATGCATCGGTTAGATAGTAATTTATGCGTTGCGGTAAACCATACCAGCCAGTACAGGCTAATCCGCGATTGCTTTAGAATTGTGAGCCGGCTAGGCAACGGTATGTTCTGGTATGGCTTAACGATAGCCATATTGATAGTTAAAGGTGCTGAAGGATTTGCCTCAGTGTTGCACTTGATACTTGTGGCTTTAGTTGGTGCGTTGCTTAACAAGTGGTTAAAAGGTAAAACATTGCGACCACGCCCATACCAGGTACACAATGATATTTGCCTGACGGGCACGCCGATGGATAAATTCAGCTTCCCTTCTGGTCATACCCTGCATGCCGTGATGTTTAGTGTGGTGGCGTTAAGCTACTATCCGCAACTTGCTTTCATAGTAGTGCCTTTTACCGTGATGGTGGCGTTGTCACGCGTAGTGCTCGGCCTGCATTACCCTAGCGACGTGCTCGCTGGTGCTTTGATTGGCGGGCTGATTGCCGAGCTGTCCTTTTTTATTATCCAGTTTTTACTCCACTAGCTTCACTAACTCCGCTAAGTCAGGCTTGATTAAAATATTCAATTGGTTTTGGCGGAAATAACTGCAAATGTTTCGCACATTGCTCGCGCCAAATATCCAGCTGTTCCATACTTAAGTTTTTTAATTCAGGCTCTAGTACAGGTTTACTGCCATTTAAAACCATGCCAATATCCGCAATAGCACTTTGTGTTTTAGCCACGTAATACACAAAATGCTTAAATACGCGTTTGTCTACTACGCGTATAAATCTATAAATCAGCGTTGGTAATTTCACAAAACGTAACATTCCATCCCAAAAGGCCAAGCGTTTCAATGCAAGGTGAGTGGCATGCTCCGGACATCTAAACTGGATGGAAATAAATTTTGAGATGACAACGCGGTGTTTACTGAGTAAGTAACGCGGCGAAGTATTCATGAGCGGCGCCAAATACGCATCCATCGCCCATTCAGAGACAATATGTGTCAGCACTTCGTTTTTATGCCACATGGCTTCGTGCGCTGGCACAAAATGGTTATGAGCAATCACATCGACATATAAATGGCTCATATAACCAACAGCAACCGCCGTTTCTTCATCTGTTTGCGCGGTCAACATCAGTTGATGCGCGTTTTCCCACAAGTGTGTATGGCGATAACGATGGCTGACAATAGCAAGGTCAGGCAAGCAAGCGCCAGCCATCACTAATTCAGGAAAGTTTTTAATAACACGCTGCAAGCGAGGGTCGAGCAAGGGCATTGCCCAAAGCAGCGATTGCGCAAAATACAAATGCGTGACCAATCCCCACGCATTGGCATCTGCTGAATACAGGCAATACGGTAACCACCAATAATATTGCTTAATGCACTTTTTAATAAATCCGGGCAATTGCATGGCTTGTAATTTGCCATGTTGTTATGAATTAATCGTTACAAAGTAATGATTTTTTGGTGACAATATTTAGCAAAGTGGTTCATTAAATTGTCATATTAAACCGTTATTGTTTACTTAATTTAATTCATTGATGATACCAATTACATGAAAATTTTATTTATCTCTGACGTATATTTTCCTCGCATCAATGGCGTATCTACCTCCATCAGAACTTTTGTTGAGCAGATGCAAAATATGGGGCATACCGTGCATTTAATTGCACCGGATTATGAAGTGTTTACAAAAGATGAAGCCTGGATTATCCGTATTCCCGCGCGTAATATTTATTTTGATCCCGAAGATAAACTCATGAAATATGGCGAGGCAATGAAATTGTTGCCCGACCTGGAACAAGAAAAATACGACATCATTCATGTGCATACGCCATTTGTGGCGCACTACTTAGGCCTAAAACTCGCAGCTAAACTTAACATCCCGTGTATAGAAACTTACCATACGTTTTTTGAGGATTACTTGCACCATTACTTGCCCTGGATGCCAAAATCATTGGCACGCGGCATGGCGAGAATGATTTCCAAACGTCAGTGCAATGCGGTAGATGCGATTGTCGCACCTTCAAACCCTATGTTGGATGTGTTACGTGGTTATGGCGTCAATGTCGCATCTGAGGTGATTCCCACCGGCTTGCAGGATAACAGTTTTAAAGCTGCAGATGGGCAGGCGTTCAGAATCATGTATGACATTGCTTTAGATCGCCCCATGCTGTTATACGTAGGCCGTGTTGCTTTCGAAAAAAATATTGATTTTTTACTTGAAATGACCAAAATTCTTGTAGAAAAACGGCCTGATGCATTATTGGTGGTAACTGGCGAAGGCCCTGCAGAGGCCAGTTTGCATAAACTAGCTAAAACCCTGGCAATAGAAGATAACGTAAAATTTATCGGTTATCTAGACCGGCATACAGAACTCAACGCCTGTTATGAATCTGCCGATGTATTTGTCTTTGCATCTAAAAGTGAGACGCAAGGTTTGGTGATATTAGAAGCAATGGCGCAAGGCACGCCAGTAATAGCGATTGCAGAATTAGGCACAGCATCCATTTTAATCGAAGGTAAGGGTGCGCTCATTGCGGCGGATGATACATTGCAGTTTGCAGAAAGGGTGCATCAGTTATTGATGCATCCTGAGCATAGATTTGAACTTGGTAAACAGGCAAAAACATACGCATTGGATAAATGGACAGCAAAATTGCAAGCTGAGCGCATGATTAACTTTTACGCACAACTTGTTAGTAGTAGAGCGCCTGCGGGGCATTATGCACCGCAGATGAGTGTGTAAGGGCACCCTTCGACAGGCTCAGGGAGCGCTCAGGTGTAAGAACTATTCTTAATGCATGCGGAAAAGAAACGTATGAAAAAGGTACGTTTGGAAAAGGTACGTTTGGAAAAGAAAGTCTCTTTGTTAAATTTAACCAGCCTTCCCAATCGATGCTCTGCGAGCCTTATAGATAAAGGCTCGCAGAGCATCATTTTTCTCCCGTAGGTTTTTTAGCCGGTTCAGTATTCTGGTTGCCAAATTCAAGCCAGTCATCACCAAACAACTCAACTGGATGCTGCGTACGGTCTGAACCGTTGCCGCATTTCATGGCGTCAGTCGAGCAGTACTTATCGCAACCCCAGCAAATCCGCTCTGGGTGAGGTGGGTGTATTGGGAATTTTTTAGCCATCTAGCGAAGTTGTAGAAAAATTATTTTCATATAGCCACCAATTGTAATACTAATTTAAGGAATTTTGTTGGTATCAGGCTGGTTCAAATTATATTTACTGGGAATGTGGTTTAAATTTCCGCATTTGGCCGAAAGTTGTGATTCTGAAAAATATCAAACGTGACAATTCTGATGAGTGTCAGCGAGCGATAGCGATTAAGAACGAGCATATACCATTAAAAATTAATAGGTTACATTAACTGTTAATCCATGTTCTTGGCTCTAGCCGAAGTCGAGGAGCCGATCCGATACAGGAATCGGCACCATTTCAAAATACCAATTTCGTTTGATTTAATATAGCGTATTGTTTTAATTAATATCTTATTGATTACATAGAAGTTTGCTGCTAGTGTAAATCCTATGTATTTGTGGCCCCGTGTTACATAAACGGGGTTCTGAATCATAGGTTGAGTATTTTATATAAAGTGTGGGGAATTATAAATGAATAATCTACAAGAGCCGTTTAAAATCAATCTGAACCAGAATCTGTGGGGTCTTATTATAAGCCTGAGCGCATTAGGTCTTGCAGAATACCACAAGCTTTGTACCCTATTTTATTTTGCCGTTGTTATCTCGATAGTTATGATTGTCTCAGTGACTATAACCACCTATGCTTACACTGCTAAATACTATAAGAATAAACATGAATAAGTTCTTTTAGATATTTATTTTGTTGAAGGATTTTAGGCACGAAATTGAATTTAGTCGTTGATTTAGCGGTTAAGAAAGAAGGGACATGCTGTGGGATTATTTGATTTTCTTAAGAAGAAAGACCCAGTTCAAGACTATTTAGACGGATTTTTCAAGAACCTTGTAATTGTTGATGTTGTAGGTGCTCCTGAGATCCCAACATTAAAGGTTAACGGTAATTTACAAGAAGCGTCTGCTGATATGTATTTTAAAGATTATAGGATTCCGCCTTATTGTATTGATAAATTTACTCAAGATAATGATGCTATTTTTTGGATATTTGAGACGTATTTTGTTTTTGAATTAAATGCCACAAAAAGCAAAGGTAAAATGTTTGTTGTTATGGAGTTGGCAGAGTCAAAAAACAAAAAAATTGATCATCAAGAATTTGAAAGCTACCTATATGCAATGGAGTTAACCATTAAATTAGGTGAATTAAGGCAACAAA
>PHCL01000020.1 GCA_002842195.1 Betaproteobacteria bacterium HGW-Betaproteobacteria-20
AACTGGCATCTGACGAAAATGAATACTGCGTTTTAGCAATACATACCGGGTAATGCGCATAATCTTTTTCTAACGCCACAATGCTTGCTTGCGCTGCGGCGGATAGCTCTACATGGCTTGCACCATATATTTTTTGTGCGATGGTTTGTATTTTTTGCAACAGAGAAATATTTTCGGGGTATAGAAATTTAAAAGTATCTGTTTTGTGCTCAACACTACGAAGCACTTCATTTGCCAGATTTACAGCACCCGCACCACCCTGTGCCCAATGTTTACATACGATGGCTTTCACGCCGATATTTTGCGCTTCCGCCTGCAGCAGGGCAATTTCAGCGTCGGTATCACTCACAAAATGGTTGATTGCCACTACAACATGCAAACCAAAATGCTGCTGAAGATTTTGCACATGTTTTTGCAAATTAGCCATGCCAATCTTTAAGGCCGTCAAATTTTCCTGATTCAACGCAGCAACATCTACTCCACCATGATATTTTAACGCTCGAACAGTGGCTACCAATACCGTAACCGCAGGCTGTAATCCTGTTTTTCTGCACTTGATGTCTATGAATTTTTCAGCACCTAAATCTGCACCGAAACCTGCTTCAGTCACCACGTAATCGGCCAACTTTAGGGCCGCTCTGGTAGCAACCACAGAGTTGCAGCCATGGGCAATATTGGCAAATGGGCCGCCATGTACAATCGCTGCGGTATGTTCAAGCGTTTGTACTATAGTAGGTTGAAATGCGTTTTTTAATAGCGCGGTCATTGCGCCTTCAGCTTGCAAATCGCTGGCTAATACCGGCTGCCGGCCTGTCGTTAAGCCAACCTGAATGTTACCTAAGCGCATTTGCAGATCTTTAAGTGAAGTTGCTAAGCAAAATATTGCCATCACCTCACTGGCTACGGTAATGTCAAATCCCGTTTGCCTTTCGTAAGCCTTGGCATCTTTTGACGTAACTTCTTTGCTATGACTATTGATTGTAATGTTGCGCAACGCACGATCATTCATATCCATGCAACGCCGCCAGGTAATGCTGGCTGGATCAATCTGTAACGCATTGCCTTGATAGATGTGGTTATCAATCAAAGCTGCGAGTAAGTTATTTGCGCTGGTAATGGCGTGAAAATCGCCGGTGAAATGTAAATTAACCTCTTCCATCGGCACCACCTGGGCATGGCCACCGCCTGTTGCACCACCTTTTAAGCCAAAAACAGGACCTATGGAAGGTTCGCGTATGCACAACATGGCCTGTTTATCAGTATTAGCTAACACCTTATTCAGCGCGTCCGCCAGCCCGATTGTCGTGGTCGTTTTACCCTCGCCAGCTGGCGTTGGACTAATTGCCGTGACTAGAATTAACTTGCCATCAGTTTTAGTTTGCAAACCTTGTATACACGCTGTATTCAATTTGGCAATGTGATGCCCGTATGGAATCAAGTCATCCGCTTTCAAATGGAGTTGATGGGCAATCTTTGAAATCGGCTTCAGCTTAGCCGCTTGAGCGATTTCAATATCAGTCTTCATTATCTGCGCCCACCGAGAATGCTGCCTAATACTCCCCTGATAATCTGCCGTCCAAGCTGAGAGCCAATGGCACGCGCGGCACTTTTGGCGGCAGCCTCAAATACGCCATCTGAGCGGCTTGTCGGCGTTTTTCGATTTGTGCTGTTGTTACCACCACCAAGTATACCGCCCCAATCAAAGCCATCTTCGGTCTTTGTCTCAGCCGCTATTTCATCCGCCCGACTTTTAAGAATTTCATAAGCAGATTGACGATCAACCGATTTTTCGTAAAAACCAAATATGGCTGATGCACGTATTGCATCGCTACGCTCACCATCCGTAACAGGACCTATCCGGCTGCCAGGCGGGCAAATAAAAGTACGCTCTACCGGCGTAGGAATCCCTTTTTCATCTAAAAATGAGACTAATGCCTCACCCACGCCCAGTTCAGTAATCGCAGTGGCAACATTAACCTTTGGGTTACTTCTAAAAGTATCTGCCGCAGATTTCACGGCTTTTTGGTCACGCGGCGTAAAGGCACGCAAGGCATGCTGTACACGGTTACCCAACTGCCCCAGCACCATATCAGGAATATCCAATGGGTTTTGACTTACAAAATAAACACCCACGGCTTTAGAGCGAATCAAGCGCACCACTTGCTCAATTTTTTGCAGTAAAGCTTGTGGCGCGTCGTTAAACAGCAAATGTGCTTCATCAAAAAAGAACACCAATTTTGGTTTGTCCAAGTCACCTGCTTCCGGTAATTTTTCAAATAATTCTGATAACAACCAAAGCAATAAGGTCGCATAGATGCGCGGCGAGTTAAATAATTTATCAGAAGCCAGAATATTCACAATGCCGTGCCCTTGTGCGTCCGTTTGCATCAAGTCGTCAAGATTAAGCGCGGGTTCGCCAAACAACTGGCTAGCTCCTTGCGTTTCCAGTTCAAGTAAACTGCGCTGCACTGCACCCACGCTGGCGGCAGAGATATTGCCATAGTTGGTTTGATACTCTGCTGCGTTCTCTGCCGCGTGTTGCATCATGGCGCGCAAATCTTTTAAATCCAGCAATAACCAGCCTTTATCATCGGCAATTTTGAATACTGCGTTTAATACACCACTTTGCACTTCGTTTAAATTTAGCAAGCGCGATAATAATAACGGCCCCATCTCGGCAATGGTAGTGCGTACAGGGTGGCCTTTTTCACCAAATACATCCCAAAACGTGACCGGGGATTTTTTATAACTGAACGCTGATAATGCCAATTGCTGCACACGCGCTTCAACCTTGGCGTTTCCACCGCCCATTTGACTCATACCGGCTAAATCGCCCTTCACATCGGCCATAAATACCGGCACACCAATATGCGAAAATTGTTCAGCTAAACTTTGTAAAGTGACGGTTTTACCCGTACCCGTTGCGCCGGCAATCAAGCCGTGACGATTTGCCATTTTTGGCAGAATAAAACTGGAAGTTTCGTTATTTTTCGCAATCAATAAAGGTTCTGACATATTTTTCTTTCTAAACGATTGAAACTCAAAATGATTATCTCAAAGATTACTGCCTAAGCTTACCAGCCAAAGTTTACCAATAAGTATCCTTAACTATTTAAATATCGCCCTTACTCGCTTTTTCCATAATTTCCAGCAAGCTTGTTTCTAGCTCCTGAGCAGCTTTTTGAGCGCGTGCCGTAGGGTTTTTAATGCTTTTTAAATCATAAGTTGGGCGCGCCAGGGCAATAAATAATTTTAACTTATGGTTTGCATCCGGCTTCTCGTAAATGGCAATACGGCATGGCGCAAACACTAAAAACTCCGGATGATCTAAAAAAATATCAGTGCCCAAGCTTAAATTGCAATAACTATGCACTTCTTTAATGCCTTGCGGGTCTATGCCGCGGTTTTTAATATGGTCGGCAATGGGAAAGTTAGCCGGGTTCACATAGTTCATACCTTCAGATACGCTTTTTAGGCTATCCACTACATCCAGGTAGCTTACACCGTCACGCACTGGCAATTCATAAATCGCGGTTGTTGGATCAATAGCGGGCATGCCTGCGCCTACTTTTCCAATAAGTTCCGGATGACTGGCTTCGTTTAACTGCAATGTACCGCATGCGACTAACACCGTAAGCAGCGCGAATATATGAATATTTTTATACATAAAAATCTACCTAACCTGATAGATGAACATGGTGTAATTATGCACCAATTTTAAGTGCCTCATTAATCGTCTTTCGATTAAAATGCGGCGCAATCAACTCAATAAATCCATACATATAACCACGTAAAAATGCATCTTTACGCACCCCAATATAAGTCGTGCTATCAGGGAATAAATGGCGCACGTCTACCATTGCTAAATTCGCATCTCGTTCAGGGTCATAAGCCATATTGGCTAACAAGCCAACACCCAAACCTAATGTTACATAAGTTTTGATCACGTCTGCATCAATCGCGGTGAGCACCACGTTGGGCGACAGGCCTGCATCACTAAATGTTTTTGATACCAGTGTGCCGCCGGTAAACCCAAAGTCGTAGGTAATTAGCGGATATGCCGCTAATTTTGCCAGAGTAAGTGTGCCATCCAACAATAGTGGATGCCCATGTGGCACCACCACGCATCGATTCCACTGGTAACAAGGCAGGCATAATAAATTTTCATAATCACTAATATATTCTGTTGCAATACCGATATCAGCATCGCCACTCGCTACCTGTTCGGCAACCTGACTCGGATTACCCTGATGAATATTTAATTTAACATGCGGATAGTCAGTCATAAATGCTTTAACTACAGAAGGTAACTTATAGCGGGCTTGTGTATGGGTTGTGGCAATGGTTAATGCCCCGGTTTCTACATTGCTAAACTCATCACCCACACGTTTGATATTATCCACGTCAAGCATCACTTTAGCGGCGAGTGCCAGAATTTTTGCCCCCGGCTCCGTAATGCCTGTTAGCCGCTTACCATTGCGCTGAAAAAT
Organism: Betaproteobacteria bacterium HGW-Betaproteobacteria-20; assembly: GCA_002842195.1. Taxonomy (GTDB): domain Bacteria; phylum Pseudomonadota; class Gammaproteobacteria; order Burkholderiales; family Methylophilaceae; genus Methylotenera. Next base: position 4,491 of record PHCL01000020.1, read on the forward strand.
CTGTAACCCCAACTCTTCTTCAAACAGTTGGATTTGCTTACTCACGCCCGGTTGAGAAGTGTATAAAGCATCGGCCGCATTGGTAATATTTAACGCATTGCGCGCTACTTCATGCAGGTAACGTAATTGCTGTAGTTTCATGTTGTGATTACTTTGCTGAAAATATTATTGATAGGACTAAATTAACATCAATATAACTAAAAAATATATGCATAGAATAACATATTCTTAAAAAAAACGAATATTTGCTGATATAGTCCGCGCGTTTGCAATAAAATACTTCTTAGTAACGGATACTCCATATGGAATTTGGTTATATATTTGCCGGCTTTGCCGTAGGCTTGCTGGTTGGCATCACAGGCGTGGGTGGTGGTTCGCTCATGACACCTCTGTTGGTATTTTTATTTGGCTTCAAAGCCGCTGTTGCAGTGGGTACTGATTTACTCTATGCCGCCATCACCAAAACTGGTGGCGTATTTGTTCATCATAATACCCATAAATCTGTTGATTGGCGGGTGGTAAGCTGGATGTCACTGGGTAGTTTGCCGTCAGCAGTTACAACAATTTTTGTAATTAGGCATTTAATTAAAATTGAAAAAGATGTCACTGGTATAATTACCTATACCTTAGGTGTCGCACTTATTCTTACTGCCGTTGCATTGTTGATTCGTAGCTACATTACACGCAAGAAAATTCGTGAAATTGAAAACAGCTTAATCAGTAGTGGCCGTTTTAAGCAAATGCAGATTCCTTTAACCATATCGGTCGGCGTAGTTTTAGGTGCGCTGGTTACCATTTCATCGGTAGGTGCCGGTGTACTGGGTACTTTGGCGCTGTTATTTTTGTACCCAAAAATGAGTACATTAAAAGTAGTTGGCACAGATTTAGCCCATGCAATTCCGCTCACCGCTGTAGCAGGTTTTGGGCATTGGACACTTGGTCATGTGAACTTTGAATTATTAGGCACTTTACTGATAGGTTCCTTGCCAGGTATATGGATTGGTAGCCATGTGAGCGTAAAAATTCCAGAAAAAGTATTGCGCCCAATTTTGGCAACATTGTTACTCATCATTGGCTTGAAGTTCGTTTTAGCTTAATTGATGTTAGTTTTGAAAGTTTAAATATAGAAGTATAAATAACCATGTATAAATATGATGAAATAGATCAGCAAATCGTCGATGAGCGCGTTGCGCAATTTCGCGACCAAACGCGTCGCTATCTGGCAGGCGAACTCACTGAAGATGAATTCCGCCCACTACGCTTGCAAAACGGCCTGTATATTCAGCGTCAGGCACCCATGCTACGCATTGCCGTGCCTTACGGCATGCTCTCCAGCAGGCAATTGCGCAAATTAGGCGATATTGCTAAAAAATACGACAAAGCTTATGGCCATTTTAGTACGCGCCAGAACCTGCAACTTAACTGGCCTAAAGTTGAAGATGTGCCTGATATTTTGGCCGAACTGGCAACCGTTGAAATGCATGCGATTCAAACCTCCGGCAATTGCATCCGCAATATCACCACAGACCAATTCGTAGGAATTGCGCCCGATGAAGTTGTGGACCCACGTGCCATGGCTGAAATCATGCGCCAGTGGAGTACTTTTCATCCTGAGTTTGCGCTTTTACCGCGCAAATTCAAAATTGCCGTTTCTGGCACCCAGGATGACCGCGCCGTTGTGCAAGTGCATGATATTGGTATGGAGTTTTATCTTGATTCCAATAAAAAAATCGCCGTCAAGGTATGGGTTGGTGGCGGCTTAGGCCGTACGCCGATATTGGGCTCTGTAATACGCGAACATCTAGAATGGCAACACGCCCTCACCTATTGCGAAGCAATTGTGCGGGTATACAACCTGCATGGTCGCCGCGACAATATGTTTAAAGCGCGCATTAAAATTTTAGTGAAAGCCTTGGGCATTGACGAATTTAAACGTCAAGTAGAAGCAGAATGGGCACACTTAAAAGATGCGCCAAATACGATTACTGAAGCTGAATTAGCACGCGTATCAAAGCATTTTGACGCAATGCCTTACGAAACACTACCTGCGCATGATGCAAGCTTTGATGCGGCAATTGCAAGCAATCCTGCTTTTGCAGCCTGGGCTAAGCGTAGCTTACACGTGCATAAAATACCAGGTTACCGTGCCGTAACGCTCTCACTCAAACCACACGGTAGCGCACCCGGCGATGCCAGCACTGAGCAAATGCATGTGATTGCTGACCTGGCTGAACAATACAGTTTCGGCGAATTACGTGTTTCACATGAGCAGAATCTAATTCTGGCTGATGTTAAACTAGGCGACTTATTTGCGGTGTGGCAAAAAGCCCGTGCGCATGGCTTAGCCACACCAAATATCGGCCTGCTGACAGACATCATTTGCTGCCCAGGTGGTGATTTTTGCTCGCTTGCCAACGCTAAAAGCATCCCGATTGCAGTTGCCATTCAACAGCAATTTGATAATTTAGATTACTTGCATGACATTGGCGATATTGAGCTCAATATTTCAGGTTGCATGAACGCTTGCGGGCATCATCACGTAGGGCATATCGGCATTTTGGGTGTCGATAAAGACGGTTCGGAATGGTATCAAGTATCTATTGGCGGCAGCCAGGGTAACAACGCCAGCATAGGCAGCGTAATTGGGCCTTCATTCTCGGCCGAGGAAATGCCAGCCGTGGTACAGAAACTAATTGATGTTTACCTTAAAGAGCGTACTCCTGAAGAGCAGTTTATTGATACGGTGCGCCGTTTAGGGGTTGTGCCATTCAAAGCGCATGTGTATGCAAAAGACGAGGTTGCAGCATGAGTAATTTGATTAAATTAAATGGTGACGTTGCCAGCATTGTTGAAAACGAGTGGACTATAGTTAACCTGCCTGCTGGTCAAGCTGAAGAGCGCAAACAGGCGGGTAAAGTTGTGCTGTTCAAGCTTACTGGCGAAAAAACCGTAACCGATGAACAGATAGCTGACACGGTGATTCCAGCCAGCGGCAAAGTGCTTGTACCATTAAGCGTATTTATTGCACGTAAGGCTGAGCTGCAAACGCGTATTGCTGCCAGTGAAATTGGTGTGTGGATAGCTACCCACGAAGTATTGGAATCCTTAATTGAAAACCAACCAGATTTAAACGCCTTGCCGATTATTGCGGTGAATGTTGAGCGCTTTGCTGATGGACGTATTTTTTCATTGGGCACTTTATTACGCAAACGTTATGGCTACAAAAATGAGTTACGCGCCGTGGGTGACGTGCTACGCGACCAGCTTTTCTTTTTAAAGCGTAGCGGCTTCACCAGCTACTTAATTCGGGCAGACCGCTCGGCAGAAGAAGCTTTAGCCAGTTTAAAAGACTTCACCACGCCTTACCAAGGCGCCGTGGATGAGGCTCTCCCTGTGTTTAAACGATATAACCGAGCAGTGAAATGACTGAAACCGTTTCTATGCTTAAACCGGCAGCAAACAATCCTGCGACTCAGCCAGAATTGACTGACGCACTAATTACCAGCGTAAAAGCAAAGGCAGCTGCGGTATTAGCTTTGTTGCAAAATGCCGTTACAACATTAGAAGCCGTTACTTTTGCCAATAGCTTCGGTGCTGAAGACATGGTACTGACTGACGTTATACTGAAGAATCACTTAGCGATTGAGATATTCTCACTCGACACAGGTCGTTTGCCTGCTGAAACATACGACTTAATGGCCAAAGTAGAATCTCACTATCAAACAAAATTAAACGTATATTTTCCGAAAAGCGAAACTGTTGAGTTTTACGTTAAAACCAATGGCATCAACGCTTTTTACGACAGCATAGCGCTACGCAAAAGCTGTTGTCACATGCGCAAGGTTGAGCCTTTGCAACGTGCGTTAAAAGGAAAAAATGCATGGGTTACTGGCATGCGCGCTGCACAAGCTACCACCAGAGTCAGCTTGCCAGTGCGCGAGTTTGACGAAGCGAACAAGCTGGAAAAATTCAATCCGTTAAGTGACTGGACTGAACAGGAAGTCTGGGCATATATCCGCATGTTTAATGTGCCGTATAATGCGCTACATGACCAGTTTTACCCTAGCATAGGTTGCGCGCCCTGCACTAGAGCCGTCGCCATTGGGGAAGATATACGTGCTGGCCGCTGGTGGTGGGAAGACCCAACAAACAAAGAATGTGGCTTACACGTTAAGAAATAAACCTTTGTAATTTAACCGAAAATTTACGCGGATTTTACCTGCGTAATCTAGGTGAATCTGCGGCAAAATAAAGTTTTTAAGAATTTAAACTAAATGTATTAATACCAAGAATTTAAACAATGACAACAAAACAACCTTTATCACACCTTGATTGGCTGGAATCTGAAGCCATTTACATTCTGCGCGAAGTCGCCGGACAATGTTCTAATCCTGTACTGTTATTTTCAGGTGGAAAAGACTCACTCTGTATTTTACGCCTGGCTGAAAAAGCTTTTCGTCCAGGCAAATTTCCGTTTCCATTAATGCACATTGATACCGGCCACAATTATCAGGAGGTGATTGATTTTCGTGATCAACGTACCGCTGAATTAGGCGAGCGCCTGATTGTACGCTCTGTAGAAGATTCCATGAAACGTGGCACAGTGGTGCTAAAAACGCCCGATGAATCCCGCAATAAACATCAATCTGTCACCTTGCTTGAAGCGATTGAAGAGTTTGGTTTTGATTGCTGTATCGGTGGTGCACGGCGCGATGAAGAAAAAGCCCGTGCTAAAGAACGCATCATGAGCTTTCGTGATGAATTCGGCCAATGGGACCCTAAAAATCAACGTCCAGAATTATGGAATCTTTACAACGCGCGCTCACACAAAGGTGAAAATATCCGCGCCTTTCCAATCTCTAATTGGACAGAAATGGATGTCTGGCAATATATCGAACGTGAAAATTTAGCTTTACCTAGTATTTACTTTGCGCATAACCGCCCTGTTGTCATGCGTGGCGGCGCCATTGTGCCGGTAACCCCTGTTACACCAGCGCGAGCAGATGAAGAAATTATCGACATGCAAGTGCGTTTTAGAACCGTGGGCGATATTACCTGTACAGCGCCAGTGATTAGCGATGCGGATACGGTGGCAAAAATTGTACTGGAAACCGCAACCTCCACGATTACCGAACGCGGCGCAACCCGTCTGGATGACCAAACCTCGGATGCATCCATGGAACAACGCAAGAAAGAAGGCTATTTCTAATGAGTAACCCAGATTTACAACACATGAATACACAACATAACGATAGCCTTTTACGCTTTATGACCTGCGGCAGCGTAGATGATGGTAAAAGCACCTTAATCGGCCGCCTGCTGTTTGACACCAAAACCATTCTGGCCGACACGCTGACACAAATATCCAACACTTCAAAAAAGCGCGGGATGGAGGCCGTGGATTTATCGCTAATTACCGACGGCCTGCAAGCCGAGCGTGAGCAGGGAATTACCATTGATGTGGCTTATCGCTATTTCAGTACAGGCACGCGCAAATACATCATCGCCGATGCACCGGGTCATGAACAATACACGCGCAATATGGTGACAGCGGCTTCAACTGCAAATTTGGCAATTATCTTGATTGATGCACGCCGCGGCGTGCTGACACAAACACGCCGCCACAGCTATTTAGCGCATTTGGTGGGTATTCAGCATATTGTTGTTGCCGTCAATAAAATGGACCTGGTGAATTACGACCAAGCCGTTTACGATAAAATTTGTGAAGACTATCTCGCTTTTGCAGCTGAAATCGGCTTGCAACGCAATGATAAGAATGAAGCCGGGCATGATATTCGTTTTATTCCAATGTCTGCCTTGGTTGGAGATATGCTGGTTGA
>PHCL01000021.1 GCA_002842195.1 Betaproteobacteria bacterium HGW-Betaproteobacteria-20
TGCATCAATGGCCGCTTGTTCATCTGCGCCATTAGCTTCCAGTGTGATAATAGCGCCTTTGGCGGCAGCTAACATCATCACCCCCATAATGCTTTTTGCATTCACGCGGCGACCATTGCGTGCAATCCAGATTTCGCTGGCAAACTTGCTGGCCGTTTGCGTAAGCTTAGTTGAAGCGCGGGCATGCAAGCCTAATTTATTGATGATTTCTACTTCTATGCTAATCATTAAGATTTAACCCAGTCATTAAGTTTTAACCCAGTTATTTAGTAGTAACACAGCCATGGATATACCAGTTTTATTATGCCTGAAAGCGATCGCAGCTTTCGCGGCTGAAATGCACCACGCCTTCACGCCCGCCACTGACCGCTTTTTCCACTAACGCCAGGAGTGATTCATGTCGATAGGTCATGGTGCGTACTATCATTGGCATATTCACGCCAGCCACGCCTTCTACTTCCCCCGGTTTTAATAGCTTGCTGACAATATTGCAAGGCGTTGCGCCATACATATCTGATAGCACTAAAACGCCTTCGCCACTATTCAGTTCAGTGATTAAGCGTTCTGCCTCAGGCAGCAAAACATTGGGGTCATCCTGGGTGCTGACTGCAATAAATGCTACTTGTCTGGGATTGTTGCCTATCACATGCTTTGCGCATTCCATTAGGCTTTCACCTAAACTGCCGTGCGCAATGATTAAAATACCAATCATGATGTTCTCTACTTATACTAAATGCGATGAAAATAATTTTTGTAGTACAGGCTATTTCGCTTATTTCAACTCTCTATGTCGCGTCAGCACTTTTTGTTGTGACATAAAATATTGGCTTAGCCGTTCGACAAAATAGACCGAACGATGTTGCCCGCCCGTGCAGCCAATTGCTACTGTTAAATAACTGCGGTTGTCTGATACAAAGCAAGGCAGCCACTTTTCTACATAGTTTTGAATGTCATTTATCATATCATTCACGCGGGCATGGGCGCTTAAAAAAGATTGCACGGGGGCATCGCGGCCTGTGAGTTCACGTAAATCAGGTTCGTAATGCGGGTTGGGCAGGCAGCGCACATCAAATACAAAATCAGCATCCAGCGGAATACCATGCTTAAAGCCGAACGAGGTAAATAACAGCGTGAGGCCAGTATGCTCAATGGAAACCAGCTCTTTCACCCAGGCGGTCAGGGTGTGGGTGCTGAGATTGCTGGTGTCAATGACATGACCAAGCCGGCCTAATTCGCTCAGTAGCTCACGCTCGGAAGCAATGCTTTCGGCCAGGGTAATACTATCCTTGCTTAATGGGTGTTTACGTCTGGTTTCGCTGAATCTTTTGACCAGCGTTTCAACATTGGATTCTAAAAACAAAACTTGCGTGGTGATGTTCCGAGACTTTAATTGTGCAATATGTGCGGGCAGGGTTTCAAGTGCCGCGCTGCGGCTATCAATGCTAATCGCCACGCGATCATGATTGGCCGTGTGCAAATGCTCTGCAATCTGCGGCAGCATGGTGGCGGGTAGATTATCAATACAATAATAACCGCTATCTTCAAGGACTCTAAGCGCGATACTCTTGCCTGAGCCTGAGAGGCCGGTAACAATAATCAGTTGTTTCATTATGTTTTAACTAGCTAGATTTTTTTCATCTCGCGCTGTTGGCGCTGCGTAAATTGTTTGGTTGCGTTAATACCGCGTAATAATAGCATGTGGTTACGAATCGCGACTTCTACCAGCACCGCAATATTGCGACCAGCCGCGATGGGAATCTGTACTTTAGGAATTTTTACGCCTAATACTTCCTCATGCTGAGTTTTAATATTGAGCCTGTCTAACAAATGCGGTGCCAGTTTGTCCGCCATTTCCAACTGTATGATGAGGTCAAGCGGCTTGGTCGGCTTAACCGAACTGTCACCAAACATCGCGCGAATATTCAAAATACCCAAGCCGCGCACCTCCAAAAAATCTTGCAACAATGCCGGACAGCGCCCCTCAATACGCTCAGGCGAAATGCGAAAAAAATCGACAATATCATCGGCGATTAGTCGATGCCCGCGTGAAATAAGCTCTAAAGCCAATTCACTTTTACCGATGGCAGCCTCTCCTTTAATGAGTGCACCAAAGCCTTGTACTTCCATAAAAACGCCATGCATGCTGATAGAATCTGCCATTGCCTGCGTCAGAAAATGGCTCAAAATATCCATCAATTCCGGGCTATGTAGCGGCGAGGTAAATAGTGCCGTATTGTGCTTATTGGCCGCAGTAATCAGGTTGTCTGGTACGTTTTCATCATTAGCCACAATCACTGCGGCTAAATCGGTCGAATATAAATTTTCAATGGCATGTGCGGCATTTGCCAGTGGCAGGCTGCGTAAATAGTCCATTTCAGCACAGCCCAACACTTGCACCCGATTAGGGTGTACAAAATTAAGGTGGCCAATTAAGGCTAAAGAAGGTTTCGTTACTGTGCCGCTAGTGAGCGTTTTAGACCCGCCGTTAAGCCCGGCAACCCAGTTTATTTTGAGCTTACGGCGGGTTTGTTTGAATAATTCAGCTACGTTGATTTGAGCCATATGGGGTTCTCTATCAAGTCAATCTTCATCATCATTATACGGCGTTGCTTGCAAAAAATTATTCCTTACATATAAAACCTATGCGGCGCCTTAATTTTTTACTCGCCCTTGCCTAATTTATCGCACCAACCTTGCCGCTTTAGCGGCTTAGATTGCTTCAGTGGCTTAGTTGGTAGTGAAGACCTTTACGGTTAGAAGCTTGACCCGATAGAGACACCCATAAATAGTTGAGAAAAGTTTAGTTGGTTTAATCCTGATTATCAATAGCCTGGTGTTTTACAGCGCCATTGGCTTTGTGGTGGTCAGCATTTTTTTCTTTATGTTTAACCACTTGACGGTCAAGTTTATCCGTCAACATATCAATCGCGCTGTACATATTGTCGTCCGTACAAGTCGCATGTAAATCATTACCGGGAACATGCAGTGTAGCCTCTACCTTTTGGATAAGTTTTTCTACACTCATGGTTACTTTGACATCAATTACGTGATCAAAATGATTGCTGATACGCTCTAATTTGCTTGTGACATACTCGCGTAATGCAGGAGTTACTTCTAAATGCAGACCAGTTAATTGTAAATTCATGACTTGCTCCTTTTTTAAATATTCTAAAAGTTTGAACTGATAAAAACTTACTAAGAATGAACATTTTTACTATTTCAGAACTCCCAGAACAGTTTCAGTTTACTACTTTAATTCAGGTCTGTGCTACGGCAATTAACAATATTTTTGATAAAGGTCAATCAGATGGTAACTTGATTATTTCGGTAATAAAGTTAAATCACTAGCCGTAATGTCGCCATTTCGACAGACTCAGGACAGGCGTAGCAGTATCGGCGATGTACAGCTGACCAATAACTTAGACGCACTAATGCGACTGCGTTTGCAGGCTAAAGTTTACTGAAAACAGCCGATTAAAACCTCAAAAATTACTTTATAAAATCTTTTAAAAACGCGCAAAAAAGTACGGGCGAAAAACGCTGCCCTGTGAGGCTTTGCCAGAGCGGCTCGCAGCCCTGTCACTTGGAAGCTACGCTTGATTTTGAAAATAAAGAACGTAATGTTGTCAGGTTTTGCCAGGGTTACAGGCAAGGCGCATTGCATGGTCGGCGCCAAACTAAAGAGTAGTAATTTACAGCGTTTTTCTTAAACTGGCTGGTTCGATATTGAGCGATTCGCGATATTTTGCAATGGTGCGGCGCGCCACGACAATACCTTGTTTGGCTAATAATTCGCTGATTTGATTATCAGAGTAAGGTTTTTTTGGATTCTCCTGCTCTACTAATTGTTTAATCAGCGCGCGAATAGCGGTAGCCGAGCAAGTGCCGCCGGTATCAGTGGAAACTGAACTACCAAAGAAATATTTAAGCTCAAAAATGCCGCGTGGTGTGAGCATGTATTTGTTATTGGTGACGCGTGAAATGGTCGATTCGTGTAGTTCCAGCTCTTCGGCAATTTCACGTAACACCAGCGGTTTCATGGCCACTTCACCATATTCTAAAAAGTTACGCTGACGGTCAACAATCGCTTGTGATACACGTAAAATCGTGATGAAGCGCTGCTGGATATTCTTAATCATCCATTTCGCTTCCTGCATCTGACTTTGTAGATATTGGCTATTGCTATCGCGGTTGCGCTTTAAAATGTTGGCATAAAGCTGGTTGATTTTCAATTTAGGAATCACGCTGTCGTTAAGGCTGGCAATCCAGATGCCTTTCACTTTTTTTACAATGACTTCATGCTGAATGTAATGCTCAGAGCCAATCACACTGAATGCGCTACCAGGCCTTGGATTTAAACTGGTGATGAGTTGCTGCACATTTTTTAAGGTGGCTTCATCGCAGCCCAGTTCTTTGCGCAGTTTAGTAAAGTCGCGTGCACCAAGTGCAGGTAAATAGTGCTTTGCCATCAGCTTGGCCAGCGCCAGGAACGGCGTATATTTGGGCAGTAATTCCAGTTGTAGCAGTAGGCATTCACTTAAATTCCGCGCGCCTACGCCAATGGGGTCGAGGTTTTGAACGTGATGTAAAGCCGTTTGCAGTTCCAGCTCGTCTATTTCCAGCTCTAACGGCATTGCATCTGCAATGTTTTCCAGGGAGTCTTCTAAATAGCCGTCTTCGTTAATGCTATCAACTAACAGTAGTGCCAGCGTTTGATCGCGCTCTGACAAAGGCATAAGTTTAAGCTGGGAGAGTAAGTGTTCTCGCAAGCCAATCTGCAAGGTTTCCTGCGGTTTAAAATCGCTATCATCGTCTGATGGCGTGCTGTTTTCATCCCACAGGCTGCCGTTAGAAAATTCGTCATAATCGTCACTGAACTCTGCAGAAAAGTCTGTAACGGCAGCATCGGATTCAGTCGTTTTAGCCTCATACTCTAAAGATTCAGCCTGATTTGATTCAGCATGGCTTTCTGAGAATTCAGTATTGAGTATTTCAGAATCAAAATCACTGCCAGCTTCATTGTCTTGATTATTATCTTGAATATCGCCTTGAGTATTATCGGTTAAATTGCCATCATTGCTTGTGACATTAAGCGACACTTCATCATCGCTATTGTCGGTGGCATTGCCGTATTCATCCTCAAAATCATCGCCTCTTTCCAGTAATGGGTTGGTTTGCATGAGCAAATCAATTTCTTGGTTAAGTTCAAGGGTCGAGAGTTGCAATAGCCGAATCGCCTGTTGCAACTGCGGCGTAAGCGAGAGGTTTTGCGAGAACTTTAGCTGTAAACCTTGCTTCATAGACGGAAATCTCTACCCAGATAAACTTCGAGTACACTTTCATTTTCTACAATGTCGCTGGGGATGCCAGAGGCAAACACATGGCCCTGGTTTACGATGTAAGCGCGGTCACAAATGCCCAAAGTTTCGCGCACATTATGGTCGGTAATCAGCACGCCGATGTTGCGCGCGGTGAGTAGATGAATAATTTTTTGAATGTCGATGACAGCAATCGGGTCGATGCCGGCAAATGGCTCATCCAGCAAAATAAAACTTGGGTTGGTGGCCAGGCAGCGTGCAATTTCAACCCGGCGCCGCTCGCCGCCAGATAAGCTTACGGCGGGATTATCGCGTATATGGGCGATATGTAATTCTTCGAGCAAGGATTCTAATTTTTCATCCATCGCATCTTCTGATATTTCTTGCAGTTGCAGCACTGCTAGAATATTCTCCGAGACGGTAAGTTTACGGAAAATAGAAGCTTCCTGTGGCAAGTAAGATAAACCCATTCTTGCGCGCATGTGAATAGGCATGTGGCTTACGTCTTTGCCATCAAGAAAAATTCTGCCTTCATCCAAGGCTACCAAGCCCACTATCATATAAAAACTAGTGGTTTTACCTGCACCATTCGGGCCTAATAAACCGACCACTTCACCACTTTTGATTTTCAGTGAAATATCTTGCACCACGGTACGGGCTTTGTAAGATTTTCGTAAATTTTCTACGACCAGTTCACTCATGATGGTTTGCTCATAATGGTTTATTCTTAATTTTTTGTGGCGGGTGATTATTTGGATGTCAGGCTGTTATTCTGGTCAGCATCTGCTGTTTTTTTATCAACACTCAGTTCGATTGTTCTGCTAAAGCGCATGTCTTTGCCGGGTAAAGCGCTACTGCCAGGTTTTGAATTATTTATCACAGGGTCAGCAGCTTTTTTGTTTTTTGGCTGAATAATCGCGCGCACGCGCCCGCTAACCGTGCCGTCGGTAGATTTAGTGCCGCCCATTACCTCGGCATATTCAGCATTGGCGTCATAGCTAATGTAGTCGCCGTGCACAATATCTTCACCGCGTTTTACCCAGGCTTTGGTGTAAAGCCGGACTTTATCCATCCGACCATCGTACTCAATACGTTGCGCGCTACCTTCCATGTACTCATTTTTGCCCTCACGTTTTTGTTTGAACGTGGTGGGGTTGCCTGTTGACGTGCTGTGCTGAAAACCGGCGTTATCTTCACGCACGATGAGTTTATCCGCATGAATGACCAGGGTGCCCTGCGTTAAAATGACATTGCCGGAATAAGTGCTGATTTGTTTTGCGTCATCCACTTTCACGCTGTCGGCTTCTAAATCAATCGGTTTATCTTTATCAGCCAATTCTGCCAGCGCCTGATGAGAAACTCCCAGCGATATAAAGCCTGTAAAAGCCAGGCGCAGTAATAGCTCAGGCTTTATGGTGGTGATTAGCTTACTCATAGCGTCTCCGAATGCGCGTGTCTGTTGTGTTTGATTTTGTAGTATCAGATTTTACTGTATTTGACTTATTGGCATTGGGTTTTACGCTACCGGATTTAGCGTTACCAGGCTTATTAAGTGCTGTTTGTTTTTGCCCAGCAGGGGTTTTAACACCACCGGCTGTTGTGGCGGGCCTTTCATAATGCGCTCTTACTTTATGCAGCAAGGTCACAGTCTGCTTGTTTTTATCATAAATCATACCGGTGGCATAAATAACGGTTTTTGGTGCCTGCCTGATAACGACGGGTTTATCGGTATGTACTAAATCCTGATTCGGTAGAATGTTCAGATATTCTGTTTCTACGGTCATTTCGCCTTTATCCGCAAATGCCTGGCGCGTCACCTTTACCTTATCCATTAACTGTATTTGTTCGCCATTGCCAGACACCAGGCCATGCAAGCCCTCTACCTGCGTGTAAGGCTTGCCTACCGCAAACTGTGTGAAGCGCGGGCGCTGCAGGGCAGTCGTGTCATCATCAGGGAAATGCTTCATTTCTACTGCTGCCAGTTTATAGCGCAGGGCGCCGTTAATGTCAGTTTGTGTTGTCACAAAATTACTCATAATATAGTCAGGATCATGCCGGCTACTACCATCTGGTTTGGCCTTTGGTGGCTGAACAGCATAATTAATCCAGGCGGTAAATATTGCCAATACCAATAAAAAAACTATCGGATAAATGATTATAGAATGTTTGTTAGCACTCACTGACAGGTTCTCACTAACCAAAAACAATCAATTAGAAATGCTGGCTTGCGTTAAAAATTGTGCCATTTGCGTATCAAACGTGCCCTGTGCCTGCATGATCAGCTCACATACTTCGCGTACCGCGCCGCGCCCACCAGCCTTAATCGTTACATAATGGGCATGCTGCAATACTAATGGTGGCGAGTCTGGCACAGCTAACGCAAGGCCGCACTTTAGCATGGGCGGCAAATCTACTACATCATCACCCATAAATGCACATTGACTGGCTTGCAAGCCACTGGCTTTCATTAAATCATTAAATGCGACCAATTTATCTTCCGCACCCTGGTAAAAATGTCCGACACCGGTACTTTCCGCACGTTTTTTAACTACATTTGACGTGCGCCCCGTAATAATTGCCAATCCAACCCCTGTCGCTTTGAGCAGCTTCATGCCTAGGCCGTCATGAGAATGAAAAGTTTTATATTCTTGGCCATCATCGCCTATGGTCAGACCGCCGTCAGTCATTACACCGTCGACATCCAGCACAAGCAGTTTGATATTTTTGAGGCGTGCCAGCAGTTCAGGGCTGAGAGCTTCAGCGCTTAAGGTGTTGATTGTCATTTTAAAGTTAAACCACTTTCGCTAATAAAAGGTCATGCATATTGAGTGCACCTACCAAAACGCCAGCATCATTAGTGACCAAAAGGGCGTTGATTTTATGTTGTTCCATAATCTCAACCGCTTCAATGGCTAATTTAGCCTGATTGATAGTAAACGGATTGTGATGCATGACATCCGCAATGCCAGATGTTGCTACATTCACATTTTGTTCAAATGCCCGGCGTAAATCGCCATCGGTAAAAATGCCGATTGGCTTGTAACCTGCATCTACAATCGCCGTTAAACCCAGACCTTTACGGGTCATTTCCAGTAAGGCTTGAGAAAGTGAGGCGTTAGCAGCTACTTGCGGAATATTGTCGCCGGTGCGCATCAAGTCATTTACATGAATAAGCAAGCGTCGCCCAAGACTGCCGCCAGGGTGCGAGCGTGCGAAGTCTTCAGCGGTAAAATCACGCTGATCCAGTACGCATAAAGCCAGTGCATCGCCTAACGCCAATGCTACTGTTGTGCTCGAAGTAGGTGCCAATCCCAGTGGACAAGCTTCTTTGGAAACACTGGCGCTTAAATGAATGTCAGCAGCCATTGCCAGCGTAGAAGTGTCATTACCGGTAATTGCAATAATGCTCGCACCTAATCTTTTGAGTGGCGTGACAATAGCGAGAATTTCATCGCTTTCACCGGAGTTTGAAAGCGCAATCACAATGTCACCAGCGGTGATCATGCCTAAATCGCCGTGGCTGGCCTCTGCCGGGTGCATGAAAAAAGCAGGGGTGCCGGTGCTGGCCAGCGTAGAAGCTATTTTGCCGCCAATGTGGCCAGACTTTCCCATGCCGCTCACAACAACGCGCCCTTTGCATTGCAAAATCAGTGTAACTGCATCGGTAAAGTGACTATTGAGGCGGTTTGCCAGTGCGCTGATCTCGCTGGCTTCAAGCAGTAATATATCGCGTGCCAAATATAAGGTAGGCTGTTTGAGTATAGCGGGCTGTTGCTCAGTGAATTGAGACGGCATTTTTGTTAAATTTGACATAATGAGTGCTTAGTATAAAAGGGAAAGCTTTACATATAAAGCCTAAATAGTCGCTAATAATGACAATTATAGTAAAATCAGTGAAATATTTTGCTTTCAGGCACAAATTTTGCTGTTGATTTTTTTATCATTGCTTAACAGACGCCTGACAGATGTGAAACAATAGAGAATAATTAACAAGCCAGCCATATAAATGATGTTTGACACCTTACCTTTGATTCTAATACTCCTTAGCGGCTCGGTGCTTGCAGTAGCACTGTTCCGTACGTTCCGCCTGCCTGCAATGCTGGCTTATTTTTTTGTGGGCCTGATGTTGGGTCCGCATACTTTTGGACTGCTGCCGGACACTGAAGCTGTCAGTGGATTCGCTGAGTTTGGTATCGTATTTTTAATGTTTAGTATCGGGCTCGAGTTTAGCTTGCCACAGTTATATGCCATGCGACAAAAAGTGCTGGGTTTAGGCGGCGCGCAGGTGCTGATTACACTTGCCATCGTTATGGGCATCGCTAAATTTGCTGGCCTGGATTGGCCAGCCGCCTTTATTATTGGCTCAGCATTGGCCATGTCATCCACTGCAATTGTTTCTAAAATACTGGCTGAGCGGCTTGACCTGAATTCTCGCCATGGCCGTTTAAGTATAGGGGTGCTGCTGTTTCAGGACATTGCAGTAGTACCAATTTTGGTGCTCATCCCGGCGTTGGGTATCGCCGGTGCCAATTTAACCGATGTACTTGGTTTGGCCATGTTAAAAGCTGCCGCCATGCTGTTATTCCTGTTCACGATAGGCAAATGGCTCATTAATCCCTGGTTCAATCTGGTCGCCGGTCAGCGCTCTCGAGAGCTGTTTGTGATGAATGTGCTGATGATTACACTGTTATTGGCATTTGCCACTAAATTGGCAGGTTTGTCTTATGCGTTGGGCGCTTTTATCGCGGGCATGCTGATTTCAGAAACAAAATTTCGTTACCAGGTGGAATCGGATATTTCACCCTTTCGCGATATTCTGCTCGGACTGTTTTTTATTAGCGTGGGTATGCTATTAAACCTGCAAGAAATTTTCAACAATGTCGGCCTTATCCTGCTGGTTTTAGTTGGATTTGTTTTGCTCAAAGCGGCTGTCGTGGCGTTGGTTGTCAGGTTTGTAAAGTACGAAGCTGGCATAGCCATTAGAACAGGGGTGATATTGGCGC
>PHCL01000412.1 GCA_002842195.1 Betaproteobacteria bacterium HGW-Betaproteobacteria-20
GGGCGTCTATACCAAAAGCCGATGAGTAAGTAAGAAACCAAACCTACGGCCTCCCAGCCGAAGAATAACTGCATGAAGTTATTTGACATCACCAACATCAGCATGGCAAAAGTAAATAGTGAAATGTAACTGAAAAAGCGCGTGTAGCCTTCATCTTCAGCCATGTAGCCTATGGTGTAAATGTGCACCATGAGTGACACAAAGGTCACTACAACCATCATCACCGCACTTAAGCGGTCAATTAAAAAACCAATTTCAAATGTGAAATTTCCACTTTTTAGCCATGAATAAACTGTTTCATTGTAAGGCGCGCTTACCATGGCATCTTTAAGCACATAAACTGATAAAGCAAATGAGGCGCCAACGCCTAATATCGTCAAAATATGCGCGAAACTGCGTGGCAAATGCTTGCCAAACAAGCCCACCACAATGGCGGCCAGCAAAGGCAATAAGGGTATCGCTAAGTAAATTTGTTGCATGCTCATTGGTAACTATTAACCCTTTAAACTATCTAGCCTTTTAATGAATCAAGGTCGTCAACATTGATTGTGCGTAGGTTTCTAAACAACACTACCAATATCGCTAAGCCGATGGCAGATTCTGCGGCTGCAACCGTAAGTATAAAAAATACAAACACCTGACCCGCAATGTCATGTAAATAATGTGAGAAAGCAATAAAGTTAAGGTTTACTGCAAGTAACATTAGCTCAATTGCCATCAATAAAATAATGACGTTTTTACGATTTAAAAAAATACCAATTACACTGATGGCGAATAGCAAAGCGCCAAGTATAAGGTAATGGGATAAGCCTACTGATAAACTCGTCATTATTTATCGCCCTCAGTAGTTTTTTCTATTTTTTCTGCAGTCTTTTCAACCATGGCATCCATTTTCACAATACGTAGTCGGTCTTCCTTTTTCACCAGTACTTGTTTAGCCGGATCCATTGATTTACTTTCTTTGCGACTTCTTAATGTAAGCGCAATGGCTGCCACAATGGCCACTAGTAATACTACAGAGGCCAATTCAAAGGGCAATAGATAATCTGTGTATAGCACGCGGCCAAGTTCTGCCGTATTACTATAATCTGCTGGGCGCGCTGGCGGTGCCAGTACTTTGTCTGCGCCGAAATTACGCATGCCAACAATCATTACCATTTCCACTGCCATCAACCCGCCTATGGGTAATGCTACGGGTAATGCTTTCCAGAAACCTTCGCGAAGTTTATCTAAATTAATATCCAGCATCATCACCACAAATAGAAACAACACCATGACCGCGCCTACATACACCAATACCAGTGTGATCGCTAAAAATTCCGCTTCTAGCAATAGCCAAATAC
>PHCL01000022.1 GCA_002842195.1 Betaproteobacteria bacterium HGW-Betaproteobacteria-20
ATTTTGATACCTGCGACCCGCCCGTCACTTCGTGGCCTTTAATCCAGGCATAACGCTCCCATTCACGACCGTTATTTTGATAATATTCTTCCAGCGCATCCAGGTTTGATACCAGCGCGCCCTCACCACCAAACGGGCGTAGACGCATATCTACACGGAACACAAAACCATCTTCAGTAATCTCATCTATCGCCGCGATTAGTTTTTTGGCAAGACGTGTGAAAAAATCCTGATTACTGATGGGTTTTTCACCCTCGGTTTCACCTTCTGATTCATAAGCGAAAATCAAATCAATATCAGACGAAACATTCAGCTCGCGTCCACCCAACTTACCCATACCGATTACAATCAAACTTTGCGGGTAGCCCTGCGCGTCCATGGGCTGCCCATACACGTCCACCAACCAGGTATTCAAGTAATCAATCGCGCTGTTAAGTACACACTCCGCAAGCTGTGTAGTGGTACGCATCACTTCTTGCAAATCAGCTAAACCATTCAAATCCCGTACAATAATTCGCGCCATTACATGGCTACGCAACCGCCTTAAAGCGCGTTTTAAAGAAATTTCATCAATTATTTTTTGCTGTGTCAAAAAATGCTGCATGTCTTCTAACTGATACGCTTGCTGCATATTTTCTAGCAAATCATGCAGTAAGCCATTATCTTTTGTGAATAACCTTGCCACAAACGGGCTGCATGCAACGGCATGGCTTACATAAGCCTCGGCACTAGATTGGACGTGGGTTTCAGACAGCAAATTTTCGAGTGTTAGCATAGGTAATTTCAGGTAATATGACGTTTACAATTTTGTTACATCTTGTTTTTTTACTAGACCTGATTATAAGTCTGTAGAAATAATTTGAGGGGATTTTAAGCATGTCAATTGAGTCAGTTCTACATGAAAACCGGATTTTTGAACCTAGCGCTGCGTTTGTAAAATCAGCCAATGTCTCTGGCATGGCGGCATACAACGCGCTATGTGCCGAGGCTGCCGCCGACTACGAGGGCTTCTGGGCAAGGTTAGCACGCGAACTTTTAGTGTGGCATAAACCCTTCAGCAAAATACTCAATGATGATAACGCACCTTTTTACAAGTGGTTTGAAGATGGTGAGCTGAATGTTTCTGTCAACTGCTTGGATAAACATCTAACCACCATTCCTGATAAAGTTGCCATTATTTTTGAAGCTGACGATGGCAGCGCTAAAACAGTCACTTACAAAGCACTTTACCATCAGGTATGCCAGTTTGCGAACGGCTTAAAAAAGCTTAATTTAGCAGTAGGCGCCAGAGTGATTATTTATCTGCCGATGGGCATAGAAGCCGTTGTAGCCATGCAAGCCTGCGCACGGCTCGGTTTAACGCACTCGGTAGTATTTGGCGGCTTTTCTGCCAAAAGTCTGAACGAGCGCATTGTAGATGCAGGCGCAGAAGCGGTAATTACCGCCGACGGACAATTTCGCGGTGGCAGAACCATTCCGCTAAAAATCGCCGTGGATGACGGCATTGCGCTGGGCGGTTGCCAAAGCATTAAAAAAGTAATTGTACTGAAAAAAACCGGGCAAGCCATTGCCATGAATCACAACGACATTTGGTGGCACGACCTCACAACAGGCGTCGCTGACACCTGCGAACCTGTGATGGTGAACGCCGAACATCCGCTATTTTTGCTTTACACTTCGGGTAGCACGGGCAAACCAAAAGGTGTACAGCATTCATCCGCCGGCTATCTGCTACACGCCATGAACAGCACGCGCTGGACATTCGACATTCATCCGGACGACATATTCTGGTGTACTGCAGATGTAGGCTGGATTACCGGCCACTCTTATGTGGCTTACGGCCCGCTCGCCATGGGCGCAACGCAGGTAGTGTTTGAAGGCGTCCCCACTTATCCGGATGCCAGCCGTTTTTGGCAGATGATAGCCAAGCATAAAGTGACTATTTTTTACACCGCACCCACGGCCATTAGAGCGCTCATTAAAGCTGCTGAAACCACACCCGCCACGCACCCGAAAAATTACGATTTATCCAGCCTGCGATTATTAGGCTCGGTAGGTGAGCCTATCAACCCCGAAGCGTGGATGTGGTATTTCGAGAATGTTGGCAGTGGTCAATGTCCGATCGTAGATACCTTTTGGCAAACAGAAACGGGCGGCCATGTCATCACACCGCTACCCGGTGCTACAGCGCTGGTGCCCGGCTCTTGCGGGCTGCCGTTTCCAGGCATTGATATAGACGTAGTAGATGAAACAGGCAAAGAAGTGCCCTGGGGTACAGGCGGATTATTGGTCATTAAAAAACCCTGGCCTTCAATGATACGTAACATCTACAACGACCCTGAACGCTATAAAACCAGTTATTATCCGGCAGATTTAGGCGGCAAAATTTACCTTGCGGGCGATGGCGCAGTGCGCGATGCCAAAACGGGCAACTTCACCATTATGGGCAGAATCGACGACGTGCTGAATGTATCAGGGCACCGCTTGGGCACCATGGAAATTGAATCCGCGTTAGTGTCAAACCCATTGGTCGCAGAAGCCGCCGTAGTTGGCAAGCCACACGACATTAAAGGCGAATCAGTGGTCGCCTACGTGGTGCTGAAAGGTGCGCGCCCGACAGGTGAAGAAGCCAAAAAAATCGTCGCCAATTTACGTGACTGGGTAGGCAAAGAAATCGGCCCAATCGCCAAACCGGATGAAATCCGTTTTGGTGACAACCTGCCCAAAACCCGTTCCGGCAAGATTATGCGCAGATTATTGCGTAGCCTGGCCAAAGGTGAAGCAATCACGGCGGATATTTCCACCCTGGAAAACCCAGCCATTCTGGAACAACTGAAAGAGGTGGTGAAGTAAACAATAAAGCATCACAAAACAGCTTATAAAATGATTAAGTTCAGCAAACGTAGCCTTGATGAAGTGTATCAGAAAAACTGATAAGCACTACTTAGCCAGTAAAACTGGCAAGTATTGCTAAATGGAATCGAGGGATTGCAGGCCTCATTTATTCTCGATTCCACTGCGTTACATTGAGGCTACTTGCTGAAAGAGCAAACGTAGCCTTGATGAAGTGTAACGGAATCGAGGGATTGCAGGCCTCATTTACCCTCGATTCCACTGCGTTACATCGAGGCTACTTGCTCTGGCGTAATTTTCACATAACTTGGGGTCATCAAGGCTCTCGCTAGCTTTTGCTTGTTACTTTTGAAGTCTTGCGATTTCATCAAGTAGTTCAAGCACCATTGCAACTCCTGGTGTATTGATTTCAAGGTCGCGAGATAATCTCAATGCTTGCAAAGCGCGTTGGAGAGAGTCTCCACTAAAGCGCCAATCATCAGGCGAATGACCTGTAGGATTTAATATCCCTTCATACACCCAGGCAATCACGTGTTCTTCTGCTGCGTTAGTGGCATGACAAAGTTCTGTGATGGTCATGTGAATTTCGTTTTCAACAATAGACCCCTCTAATATCTGTATATTAGTGATACTCATGACGACACCTTCATATTCGCTCTAGGGTTGAAATCAAAAGCCTTAGCCATTGCGCGATAGGCCTCTTTTTCCTGCTCGCTTTCAGCGGGAGGGATGGTTATTGTGGTTACAACATATAAATCGCCAGGCGTTAATCCTGGGATACCACGCCCTTTTAGGCGTAATTTTCGACCTGAGTTTGAACCTTGTGGAATTTTAAGTTCAACTGAACCACTTGGCGTTGGCACGTTAACCGTGGCGCCCAGTGCGGCTTCCCAAGGGGTGATAGGTAAATCCATATAAACATCTCGACCTTCAATACGGAAAGAAGCGTTAGGCTTAAACGATATTTCGAGATAAAGATCACCAGCTGGACCAGTGCCTACTCCAGGGCCCCCCTGCCCGCGCAATCTAAGGTGTTGGCCGGCATGAATGCCTTTGGGAATGGCAATATCCAGCTTGCGCTCTTGCATCACCACGCGACCCTGCACATCATGACTTGGCATTTGTAGTGAGATACTTCTTTTTGCCCCGTGATAGGCATCACTCAGGTCTATCATCACTTTGGCGTGATGATCCTGGCCTTTAGCATTCATATTCTGATTTTGCCTGCCTCTAGCATGGCGGCCAAAAAGGGCTTCAAAGAATTCACTTTGGTCAGCAGAGTTGGGGTCGAACCCACTGCCGCTGAATTCAAAGCCAGCATCCCAGTTAGGTGGCGGAGTGAAATCTTGACCATGTTTGGCCTGGCTACCTACTTGATCGTAAGCCGCGCGTTTTTCCGGATCTTTTAATACTGCGTAAGCCTCACCGATTTCTTTAAAGCGATCTTCAGCATCGGCTAGTTTGCTAACATCAGGATGGTATTTACGCGCAAGCTTGCGATAAGCGACTTTTATTTCATCGTCTGTTGCCGTTCTGGCAACGCCAAGTGCTTCATAGTAGTCTTTAAATTTCATATACGGGTCTGCTTATACTCATAAAAATTCAGTTTGATTATATACACCTTACTACTGGATATCATAATACGGATTCAATTCTGAAGTACAACCATCGTAAAGCTTGATAATATCTGCGCAGGCATTTTCCAGCCAAGGAATTTTCCAGGTCTAGCATTGAGCACAGAAACAATACAAGGCAAGGTCTTGCAGCAATGCATCATTGAACAATAACTGACCCTTTATTTACCGTTAAATTTCGTTAATTTCGCATGCCTTCCTAATCGCTGCTCTGTCAGCCTTTATTTATAAGGCTCACAGGGCAGCGTTTTTCTCTCGTAGGTTTTATCACACCAATGAGATATGCAGATTTACTCATGGCTGAAACTCTTTCAGGTGTCTGGCTGACATCGGCTAGTTACTTTTAACAAAATCGTCACGATGCTGTCACTATTAATCGTTAAGCTAAGACCACCTTTAATTACAGGCTTAATTATTATGAATAAGGTGTATGTAAAAACGGTTAAAGCAGTCAATGAGTTTGAGCAAGGTAATCGCACGTTAAGTTTAAAGCACCGGCAGATATTAATGATGGTGGATGGTAAGCGCACAAATTCTGAGCTTGCCAATTTTTTTAGCTCACGCAATGCTTTGCAAATGCTGCTGGATTTAGAAAAACTCGGTTTTTTAATGTCTGCAGATGTCGCTAAAAATCAGCCTGTAAATAATCAAAGTAATCCAACCAAACCGACTGAAGATTCATTATCGCTTGAACATCTTACTTTTATTAAAACTTTTTTAGTAGAAGAGGCACAGATGCAGTTAGGGTTAATGAGCCGCGAAATTGAGAAAAAAATAGTCGAGGTGCAAAATTCTGATGACCTTAAAACCTGTATCGCACGCTGGCACATGGCTATTAGAGATTCCAGAAACGGCCGAACCGTTTCAGATAAATTGATGGAAAGATTAACCCATTTGCTGGCAAATCCACCGCACGCGCTTGCGTCGGAGATGCTCTCGTAAGCAGCTAAGATTGGCGAAAATAGTTTAATTTCACACTAAAAAACCTGCTCCTACGCGTGAATGCCGGAGTTGAGGTTATTTCGGGTAAAATGTGGCCTTTGTATTTTTAAACACATTTTACCCATGTCACTATCAGACGAAATCAAACGCCGCCGTACCTTCGCTATTATTTCCCATCCAGATGCAGGTAAAACTACGCTAACCGAGAAACTTCTATGGTTCGGTGGCGCTATTCAAGTGGCGGGTGAAGTCCGTGGGCGCAAGGCTTCGCGCCACGCAACAAGTGACTGGATGGAGCTGGAGAAGCAACGTGGCATTTCGGTGACGTCATCTGTTATGCAGTTTCCCTACCGTGAACACATGGTGAACTTGCTGGATACACCCGGCCATGATGACTTTTCAGAAGATACATATAGAACATTGACCGCAGTAGACTCTGCGGTGATGGTGATTGACGCGGTAAACGGCGTGGAAGCACAAACCATCAAGCTGCTGAATGTGTGCCGCATGCGCGATACGCCGATTATCACGTTTGTTAACAAGCTGGACCGTGAAAGCCGCGAGCCGATTGAGCTACTGGACGAAATTGAAACCACTCTCGGCATGGAATGTGCGCCAATGACTTGGCCGATTGGCATGGGTAAAAGCTTTCGTGGCGTGTATAACCTGTATACCGATACCGTTGCATTTTTTGATCCGCGTGCGGAAAAAGGCACTTCAGAAGTGATTAAAGGCTTGGATAATCCGCGCTTGGATGAGCTGCTAGGCCATGTGGCAAATGAGCTGCGCGTAAATGTAGAACTGGTGCGTGGCGCATCGCACACCTTTGATGCTGCGCGTTATTTGAGTGGCAAACAAACACCGGTGTATTTTGGCTCTGCCATTAACAATTTTGGCGTGCAATCGTTGCTGGATGCCGTTGTAGACTTATCCCCCGCCCCGCTTGCCCGCAATACTGCAAGCCGTCCGGTTTTACCCGACGAAAATAAATTTTCAGGATTTGTGTTTAAAATTCAAGCGAATATGGATCCGAAACACCGCGATAGAATTGCCTTTTTACGCGTGTGTTCTGGCCGTTTTGAGCGCGGTATGAAAATCAAGCAAGTCAGCACAGGCAAGCTCATGGCGGTAAACAACGCCATTACCTTTATGGCGCAAGACCGCACCACCATGGATGAAGCATATTCCGGCGACATTATCGGCATCCCGAATCACGGTACGATTAAAGTAGGCGATACGTTTAGCGAGGGCGAAACGTTAAAGTTCACTGGCATCCCGTCCTTTGCCCCTGAATTTTTCCGCCGTGCACGCCTGAAAAATCCACTTAAAATGAAACAGCTGCAAAAAGGCCTGCAACAACTGGCGGAAGAAGGCGCTTCGCAGTTATTTCGTCCATTATTATCCAATGACCTGATTTTAGGCGCGGTCGGCATGCTGCAGTTTGAAGTAGTCGCTCACCGCCTGGAACATGAATACGGCGTGGATATTGTGTTTGAAAATTACGACTGCTACACCGCAAGATGGCTGCGTGGCAAAGACTCCGACTTAAGCGCAATTGCTGACAAATACGGCTTTAACGTAGCGCTGGATGGCGCGGGAGAATACGTTTACCTCGCGCCTAACCGTGTGAATTTGCAAATGGCACAGGAGCGATACCCGGATATAGAGTTTTTAGAAACGCGTGAAATCATCTAATGCCATGCGTACCCTGAGCAAAGTCGAAGGGCTCACCATGAACGGTTTTAATAAAAATCCCACTCAAAATCTCTGCCCATGTGAAAGCAGCAAACCATACAACGCTTGCTGCGAGCCGTACCATAACGGATTAGCCGCGCCAACCGCCGAGGCGCTTATGCGCTCTCGCTACACCGCTTTTGTACTGGGGCTAGAGGAATATCTGTTACATACATGGCATCCCGACACCCGTCCTGATGCACTAAACCTAACCGAAGACCCGCCAACCAAATGGCTGGGCTTGCAAGTAAAACGTGCTGAAAACACCGGCGAAACAACCGCAACAGTAGAGTTTATCGCACGCTATAAAGTGACAGGAAAAGCCGAACGACTGCATGAACTAAGCCAGTTTATTCGTATGGAAAACCGCTGGTATTATTTATAGCTAATCCCAAAAACAATGTCATGCTACACAAAGAAAATTGGCAGTGATGTAGCAAAGGTCTGCATGTAGAAGCTATTTTTGGGCTGAATTTTGACGTAACCAACCCGCAAAATCAGCTTCATCAATATCGCCAGCTGCAACCGCGAGCATGGTTAAAGTTGCGTCTACCTGTGTAGCTTTTAGTTTATATCCGTTCAACCCTAAAAACACACCTATAGAAAGAAATGCCACACGTTTATTACCATCGACAAAAGCATGATTTTTAGCAAGTCCAAGCCCGTATGCCGCAGCTAAGTCTGCATAATCAGGATTACCGTACATTGCTAGATTTGGCGCACGATTTAATGCGGAATCCAATAAACCCTCATCACGCACGCCCGATGCGCCGCCATGAGCAACCAAGCTCTCATCATGCAGCATAATTAAAAGCTGCTTATCTATCCAGCGCCACTGAGTCATTTTTACAAAACTACTCTCTTACTTTGCCAACTCGTTAAAAGTATCGCGATACTCTCGCATAAATTCACGACCAATCTCAAGCTGTTCTTTAAAATTAGGATTATGTGGCGTAATGGTTGCTGCGCCCGGCGCATCAGTTAAAAACACGGTATCGCCTTTTTCTAATTTAAGGCGTGCCAGCACTTCTTTAGGCAAAATCAGACCTACCGAATTGCCTATTTGAGTTAATTTTAAAGTGTGCATTGAGTAACCTCAGATTTAAGTTATAACAATTGTTATAATATATCCAATTTTGTAGGAGTGCAATTTATTAACAGCACTTGCCAGTTTACTGGCTTAGTGTTGGTTATCAGTTTTCTCTGATTGTGCGAAAGAAACTGGTGAGAGTGAATCTGGTGGAATTAGATCAGGTGATCTTCGCGCAATAAATTGCGCTCCTACCCTAACCTATCACAACACATCCAGCGGGCTACTTACACCCCGCCCACCCTTATTCAAAACATGCGTATATATCATGGTAGTGCTTACGTCACTATGGCCTAACAACTCCTGAACTGTGCGGATATCATAACCACCCTCTAGCAAATGCGTAGCAAAACTATGGCGAAGCGTGTGTGGCGTTGCCAACTTGGTAATACCGCTCAAATTAACCGCTTTTTTAACCGCACGTTGCACCGTTTTTTCATCTGCATGATGACGCCGCACCTTATTAGAACGTGGATCAACCGATAACTTAATGAACGGAAACACATACTGCCAAGCCCATGCCTTACCACCACTGGGGTATTTTCTATCTAACGCCATTGGCATAAACACATCGCCATAGCCAGCGCTTAAATCTTCATTATGCAAAGCCTGCACTTTTAATAAATGCTGTTTTAACGGCTCAACTAAACTAACAGGCAACATCGTTACCCTATCTTTAAAGCCTTTACCTTCGCGCACCAAAATCTCACGTCGCGCTAAATCCACATCTTTAACACGCAATCGCAAGCACTCCATTACCCGCAAACCACTACCATAAAGCAAACTGGCAATAAGCCACATAGTGCCATCCAAACGGTTAAGCATTGCCTGAACCTCTTCTTTTGTCAGCACAACTGGCATACGTTTTGACACTTTCGCCTGTGTGACATTATCTAACCAAGGCAACTCAATACCCAACACCTCTTTGTACAAAAATAACAAAGCACTTTTGGCTTGATTTTGTGTGCTTGCCGAAACATTACGTGAAACTGCTAAAAAACTTAAAAAACCCTCAACTTGCTCCGAGCTCATTTCTTTAGGGTGACGCTTGCCATGATACAAAATATAGCGTTTAATCCAGTCTACATAGGCCTGTTCTGTACGACGGCTATAATGTTTAACCCGAATACGCGCCACCACTTGATCCAATAGTTTTGGCTCGGCATTTGCTACAGGTGTGTTTGTCATATTAAATTCACCTAATAATTGGTGTAATAAAAATTAACTAATGATTGATTTTATTATGTATTTAAAATATTACAATAAATTAGACCCCTGCCCTACTAAATTTTTAGGGACGGATTTGGTGTCTACTTTACGTTGGGCAGCGAACCCCACGCAGCTTGATACTTTACGAATTGGGGACGAGAAATATATTGGAATGAAATTCAAAAAAGCGTCAATGGCCGTTTACATTGCAATAGTTTCAATTACTGTTGCTGGTTGTGCCACCACCGGAACCGATGGAATAGTGCCAATAGGTCCAGATATGTATATGGTTGGTGGTCACGGAAAATTCACAGATTTTTCAGGCAGCGCGGTGAAGGCAAGGTTCTACCAAGATGCATCCAAGTTTTGCTCAGAAAAAAATAGGGTAATGCTGCCTATTAATAGCACGGCGCAAGACTCGGCTTATGCAACATATGCTTCTGCTGAAATACAATTCCGTTGTGTGCCTTCTGATGACCCTAGGCTGCCAAAATAAATGGAAAGAAATGCCCAACCCGGCGTTCGAGCGGGACTCGCCCAGAAGCGGGCGACCCCCTCAACTTTACGTTGGGCATTTTAAGTCCAGCATTTTCACCTAAGGGAAATATCGAATGAACCGCTTACTAATTACTTTATTAGCAAGCGTAGCCTCGATGAAGTGTAACGGAATCGAGGATTTCTATCTGACAACAATCCTCGATTCCACTGCATTACATCGAGGCTACTTGCTTATAT
>PHCL01000413.1 GCA_002842195.1 Betaproteobacteria bacterium HGW-Betaproteobacteria-20
GTGGTAGCCGACGGCATGGGTGGACACCGGCATGGCGAAGTTGCGGCGCAACTTGCAGTCAACGCCATGACCGAGGCTTTTCAGCGCTTAGCCGTGCCTGCATTATCTTCGCCTGCTAAATTTTTAATTGACCATATTCAGCAAATTCACGACATGATAGACCAGCTCACACAAGATCGTGAAATGCTGGAATCGCCACGTACCACCATCGTGGCGGCAATAGTACAACGTGGGGTACTATATTGCGCGCATGTGGGCGATTCGCGTCTGTATCATTTCCGCGATGGGCACTTGCTGTATCGCACTGAAGATCACTCGATTGTACAATCGCTCTACAATAAGGGCATGATTGAAAAGGGCGACATGTCCTCACACCCTTATCGTCATAAAGTATACAGTTGCCTGGGCGGTGATACGCCGCCTAAAATTGACCTTTCTGATAGACAGGAATTGGCTGAGGGCGATACTATTTTATTGTGCACTGACGGCGTTTGGGATCCGCTAACTGATGAGCAGATTAAACTTGTACTCAGCGGAGAATCTATCACAAATAATATTACCAATTTGCTTGATCAAGCCGAGCTGGCAAGCCAGGAACAAGGTGACAATATGAGTGCCATTGGCTTGCAATGGGGTGATAAGCAAAATAGTAACTTGGCAGTTTCAACGGTCACCATGGCCATGGGCGCAACGACTACCATCATGAACCCTTTCACACAGCCGAACCATGAAGGCCAGTCCGATGACGCATTAAGCCAAGATTTGACCGACGATGAAATTGAAAGAACCATCGCCGAAATTCAAGCTGCGTTAAGCAAAACCAGACGCATCTAATGTTATGGAAGCACGGATTAAAAGAGCGAGCGGGATGAAGTGCAAGGCGCACGGGACGCAGCAACCGAGATAGTACGTGATGTACAGCGAGGTTGCGAGTACCGCGCAACGTAGCAATTCGCCCGCGTAGCCATTTAATCAGTGCTTCCTTATTTTTTATTTAGGATTTGAAATATGCAAGTCATCAATATTAGACCAAGCCAACGTGCCAGCAATCAGCTGCGCGATGTTGAAATCATTCGCCATTACACCAAACATGCGGAAGGTTCAGTACTGATTAAATTCGGTGATACTCACGTGCTTTGCACCGCCAGCGTTGAAGAACGTGTGCCCAGTTTTTTAAAAGGCAAAGGACAGGGTTGGGTTACCGCAGAATATGGCATGTTGCCGCGTTCTACCGGTAGCCGTATGGATAGAGAAGCTGCCAAAGGCAAACAATCTGGCCGCACGCAGGAAATTCAGCGCTTGATTGGTCGCAGCCTACGCGCAATTATTGAT